>JAJXSS010000221.1 GCA_021784455.1 Planctomycetota bacterium | reverse complement strand
CGTGGGCATGGATGCGGTTGACGACGTTGCGCAGGCGCTGCTGATGCCAGTTGGTGAACTGGCTTTCCTGAACGCACAGCGAGACGGCGTGCGTCCCCAGCCCGGCCATGCGCTCAAGGTCGGCATCGAGGTGCTCCGAAAGGAGCGTGTGATTGTGCGGGGCATAGTAGTAGGCGTTGATGAGCATGGTCTATTGGCTCTTCAGGAACGGTCTGTATGGCTTGTGAAATAACCAGGCCGGCCGGTGGCGCCCAGGGGTAAAGCAGAGTCTGCTGGGCGTACTTGGGGCCGGCGGCCGGAGCAACCCTATGCTCGGAAAACAGTCTGCCCTCACGGCGGGGTTGCCCAGTGGGGTATAAGTTGCAAGTTCTGGTCTTGTCATCCTCGGCTGGTGTCCGGCAGGCCGTGTTCGATGGATCGCAAGCTTCGTTTCCCGCCGCTGCGCCGGGGTGGCATGGGGCAGGGCCGAACGGGCTTTGGGGGTGGAGCGTTAACATTCCAGGGCCGCATCGATCCAGGCCTTGTAGTTATCGACGGTGCGTCGGGTGACCCGGCCCATGGGGCCCGAGGCGCAGGCCATAATCAGGCGGCGGTTGCCCAGGGCAAGGATCTCGCGGACGTGGCGCCGGACGTCGGCGGGGCAAACGGCTTCCAGCCAGTCTTGTTCCAGGTTGCCGATGAGGGTCAGGCGGTCGCCGACGATCTGGCGCGCCTGGGCATAGGTCACATCGCCGGCGGGCGGGGGCTCGACAGGGTCGGTGGCGTCGGCGCCCATGGCCATCATGCAGGTCAGGGCGTGGCGGACTTTGCCGTGGCAGTGGATACACACCGGCACCCCGCGGGCCTTGAGCCACTGGACCAGATGGCCCTCGTAGGGCACCACATAGCGGTCGAACATGGCGGGGGCCATCATGGGCGGGGTGCATTGTTCCGAGCCGCCGAAGGTCACGACGGTGTCCAGCGGGCCGCCGGCCCAGAGAGCCTCCAGCACGCGCTGGATACGGGCGGTCATGATCTCGCAGAGTTCGGCAAGCCAGGCGGAGTCGGTGTAGGAGAGTTCCAGGAAGAGTTCCAGCGGCATGGCGCCCGAGATGCAGACCATGGGGGAGGAGACGAAGAGGCGGGGTACACCGCGGTCGCCGATGCGGGCCAGGGCCTGTTGCTGCTGGGCCAGGGCGCTCTCGACGTGGGCGGGATCGAGCGACCAGGTGACCTCGGCCAGGGCGGCCAGATCCTCGCGGGATTCGACCAGGTACTTGACGGTCCAGGTGGTCGGCACGTTGCGGATTTCTTCATGGACCGCGGTGAGGGTCCGGCGCGGGGTGCGCACGGTCAGCACCTGGCGGCGGCGGTCGCCGGCGACCTGCTGCCAGGGGCCGTAGTGGACCTCGGGGGACATGAGTCCCAAGAACCGCGTGGGGGGAAAGGGCCAGCCTTCGAAGTGATGGTGGTGCGGGCTGGCGTAGCGGTAGAACTCGTGGTAGAGCGGGTCGGCCTGCCAGCCGTGGAGGAAGCTGTCGGCCGGGGCGGGGGGGGCGCTGGTGCTCATGGGGAGCATCAGCGGAACGCGGTCGACGGGGTCGCCGCGCAGGGCGGCCAAGAGGCGTTGTTTACTGGTCATGGTGAAACTGGTCAGGGACGCTGGCGGCGACCCGTGGCGCCCTGCCCGGAAATCCTGTTTCATCCGCAGGCGCAGCCCTGCCGAATCCGAAAAAGCGGGCGAGCCCCGTTGGACTCGCCCGCGTGTGGGTTCTGGGGTGCTCGGGCTGGTGCGCTCAGGCGCGGCGACGCCGGGGGACCAGAATCATGAGGCTGCCCAGCGCCAGCAGGGCCAGCGAGGCCGGCTCGGGGGCGGGCGAGAACGCGATCCCGGTGAAATACGTCGGCCAACCCGTACTCACCATATTCATCGTGATGGGGTTGGTGCCGTTGGGAACCAGAGTGTAAGTGAACCACGTGCCCGTGTTAATGGCCGCGTTAAGCAGGTCTTGGCTGCTAGACGTCGGGAGGGTGCCTGCGGTATTGGCCGTGCCGGTAAAGTAGACTTTCTCTTGTACCGAACTGCCGAACCCGATGTAGAGGCTCATTCTGAAGGATTTAGGGGCAGCGGCCGTCGGCGTGAACGTGATGCTCAGGGTCTTATTGGCTTCGCCTTGCCAGGCCTCGTAGGTGTTGAGGCCCGTGAGGGAGGTGGCGCTGCCGTTTGGAGCGGTCGTGTTACTCCAAGTACCAGTAGACGTAACTTTGATGCCCGACGTCCCTATGACGCCGGTGCCCGTGACCGTGGCGTCGATATAAGGAACACGTGACGCCATCCTCCAACCCGTGGTTGACCACCCATCAACACAGTAATAGCCATCGGACCCGTAGAGGGCCTTCCAGCCGGTCACCAAATTGGTGCTGTTCTTGGTTGTGGTGTCCACCACGGCGATGATACTGGCCGACGCGGCACTGGTCGCCACGGCCGCCACCAACGCTACTGCCAATCCTGTGACAAGTCTCATGATTGCTCCTTCCTGCCGATGCGTTAGATGATTCCAACACCTCTCCTGCACGAGTCAGGTGCAACTGGACCCCGTTCCTGCCTACCGCTGGGCCCTGCACCGGAATGAAAATTACCACGGGCCTTGCGCAAAACAACACTAAATTTGCGGCAAAATAGTTCCACCCAGCGACAGTTCGAGGCCGGGGCCCGTGCCTGGGCAGGGCAAAAGGCACAACCAGCCCCAGTAACGGGGCTCGGGGGCCTGCCCTCCTGGCCCGGTTTAGGGTCGCCGCGCGAAGGCCAGCGTCAGGATCTCGCGGGGGCGGACCTGCAGCGCCACGGCGCCGTTTTCCCGGCGCGCTTCATCCAACCGGCGCAGAGGCTCCTCGGCCAGATTCAGCAGGCGGATAGCGCCGTGGGGAAACCGGGCCCGCACCTGCACCTGGGCCGCACGGGCCGTGGGGTTGAAGAGGCGCAGGACCACGGCCTGGGCGTCCTCCGACAGCTTGATCGTCGACACGGCCGCGGGAGGATCGACCTCGAAGAGCGTATCTTGCAGCGGCAGAGCGCCGGCCCGCACCGGCCGGCTGTGGGTGATCAGCGGCACCTTGTACCGGTCCACTTCGGCCAACACCTCGAGGGGCGGCGCCCCATCCTGGGCGGCAAAGGGCAGCAGGGCATATTCCATCACCAGGTCCTGCAGCAACTGGCTCTCGTGCGTGCGCTCGAAGAGCAGTTGCTGGCTGAAACTGCGGAACAGGGTCAGGGCGATCTCGCGCCGGGGGGTGTCGCGGACACACGCTTCGCACACACCCTTGGTCAGGACCGCCAGCCCGCGGGCCGCGCCGCGCCGGGGGTCACACGCCGCCACGAAGTTGCGGATCGGATGATGCTCCCGGGCGCGCTCGTTCCAGCCGGTGGTATCGGGCAGTTGGACGGGGCGGCGCACCACATCAAAGGGCGAGTCACCATACCAGCCGTCGCAGCGCAGGGCGGTGGGAAACAGCACGCGCAGGCGATGGCAGCGGGCCTGGTTGCGCACGCGGGTGCGGCATTCCAGGCGGCGGGCCCCGGCCGACAGGAAGTAGTCGGTCTGCACGGGCAAGGCCACGAGCGTTGTGCTGCGGGCGGTCTTCGCCGAGGGCCGGAAGCGGTGTTCCTCATCCGGCACCAGTTCCCGTGGGATGCGCAGGGTGAAGCTCACGCGCACCGAGGCGCGCAGGGGCCCGCGCTCCACCACGCGCAGCGACACCGGCCCCCGATGGCGCCGCTGCGTGCTGAGGATGCGCTGGTCACGCGCGGGCTCTTGGTAGTTCCAGCCGGTGCCGGCATCCCCCACGTTCTCCAGGGTGCCCAGGCCGCGGTAGCAGCGGCCGGCGGCCTTGTCCAGCAGGTCGAAACGCCCATCGCGGCAAAAGACCACGCGCAGATGCTCGTTTTCCAGCACGGGAGGCCGGGCCTGGGCACGCACCGGGGTCAGACCCGCGGGCAGGGGCCGCTTGCCCTGGGGCACCCATTCCAGCCGCCAGGTCTTATAGCCCAAAGCCGGCACGTCGCCCGCGGCGGCCACTTCGTAACGGTCAAAGGGCCCGTTGTCGGGCCAGGCGTAGGAATAATCGGTCTTGCCCGGATCGGCGCGTTTGCGCGTGTAGGCGGCGACCCGCACCTGCTCTTGCACCTTGAGCACCTGCACCGCGCTGCGCTGGCCCTGCGCATCGGCCAGCACCGGCACTTGTCCCGCCGGCACATCCCCGCTGGCGACGTCGAAACTGAAGTGGCTCACCGGTCCGCTGGCTGCGGCCGCGGCATTGAAGACCGTCACCGCCCGGGTACGGGCCTCCGTACTCAGGGCCGCCGTGTTGATCCGGTCGCCGATGGCCTGATAGCTTTCCCGGATCGAGTTGACCGCCAGCAGACGGGACTGGTCGAAGCGGTACATCATGTCCCGGTGGGCCTGGTCGATGCAACAACCCACGATCGAATCGTGGGGATGGTTCAGCATCAGATAGCGCCAAGCCAGGTGCAGGAAAGACTGCTGGTTATCGCCGCCCAGCAAGACCGCCCAGGCGTGCAGGGGCTCGGCCACCCGCGCCAGCAGCCATTCCTGGGCATCGTTGACCTGCTTCAGCGGCAGGCGGCTGCTGCCCGTTCCCTGGTGCACCGCATTGTAGCGGCCCACCTTGGCGGGACTGCGCAGTTCCCCCCGGAAACGAATCCGCCCGCGCTGCCAGTGCGGCCCCAGGTGCCGCCACAGGGCCCGCAGATACTGCGGCCAGGTGGAATGGATGCAGCGCGTCTGGCGGAAGATGCCATTGAGATACGTGATGCGCTGCGGTGTTTCGGGCCACGCCGGCTGGTGGTCGCCCCCATCCAGGCCGAACAGCACCGGTGTGGTGGCCAGCCGGTGCTTGGAACGCTCGAACTCGCGCACCTGCTTCGCGTCCGGCTGGCGGGCAAATTCCCAGAAGTCGTTATAGCCGGTGTAGACATACACCTTGATCAAAAGTACCTCGCTGCCGTCGGCGCCTTCCCAGACCATCTCGCTGCGCTCGCTGTCGCCCGAGGTCCCGTAATGGAGAATCGCCGCCTGGAGGCCGAACCCCCGCAGGATCTGGGGCAACTGCGAGCAGTGCCCGAAACTGTCGGTGACGTAGCCGATGGGCGTGGGCGCCACCCCGAACTCGGCGCAGATGCGCCGGCCCAGCAGCAGGTTCCGCACCAGGCTTTCCCCCGAGACAATGAACTCGTCCGGCATGGTGAACCAGGGGCCGATGAATATTCGCCCCTCCTGAAGGCGCCGGGTCAGGCGCGGACGCTGCGCCGGCCGCAGTTCCAGGTAATCCTGCACCGGACTCGTCTGCCCATCGAGGTGGAACGCCCGGTAGCGTGGCTCGCGATCCAGCAGGTCCAAAAGGGAATCGAGTTGGAAGACCAGACGCTGACGATAGCCCTGAAATTCCTGATACCATTCGCGGTCCCAGTGGGTGTGACTGAGCACGTGCATGGTGTAACGGGGCTGGGGCATGGGAAGGTCTCCGAATAAAGTGCGGCCGGCCGGCCCGGGGATGGCGGCCGGGTCCTTTTGCATTGCGCCGCGCCCGGCAGGTCGGTGGCGCCCTGCAAGCAATCGCGCCATCCTCAGCCTGCAATCGTGCCCAAGACGCCGCGCCGGGCGGGCCTGCAAAGGACAAGATCGCTGCGCAGGCAGGAAGGCAACCGTTAATCCCAGCGCCACTGACCGGGATCAGGGCTTGGCAATATATTTAAGTCTATTTCATTTTATTGCTCTTAGTCCCCCCCCCAGTCCGCCGGCACGGGTTTTGGATTCAGGAACTGACCTACCCGTGCGCGGGATAATAACATCGTCCCCTTCGATGCTGCTACCCTATTATACGTCTAAATAGTTTCATACAGCGACACGAGGCACGATAGTGGCCAGGGCGGATGAAAGCAGTTAACCCGTCATTAGCCTTTTATACACAACAGGTTGTCGCTTACGAAGTCTCTTGCGGCAAGAGACATTTATGCCCTGTAAACCTTGGAAATCAGCCACAAGGGGGCTCCGCTCATGGGTGGATCACGCGCAGTTGCGCGTGTATAAACTATAGACAAAGCAGTGAAAGGAGCGTTCTGATGGCTGATAAGGCCGAGAGAGCAGACGATCAGTTTTCAGCGCTTCAAGGTTCTGTCTTAGCTGACGTTGTGGTTTTGACGGCGGCGCCGGCACTTGCGGACGATGGACACCCTGGCCTGTTTTGGGGCCATTCGCGGGCCCAGGCGGCCGCAGTGGCGACGAAACTGTCCGTCGCCGCGCACCGGCCCCTCCGGCGGGCAACGCCCCGACACGGTTTTACGTTGATCGAACTTCTGGTGGTCATTTCAATCATCGCGCTACTGATCGCTCTCCTCCTGCCGGCGTTGCAGCAGGCACGAGCGGTCGCGCAGCAGGCGGTGTGTACCAACAACATGCACCAGATCACCATCGCTCTCAATGCCTATGCCACGGATTCGAATGACGCGGCCTGCCCGGCCGGGTGGTTTTGGGGCACGAACCCGTCCCCCCCGGCCAGGCTGGGTTACAGTAGCGGTAACTGGATTGCCGTCCCCTCCGACACCGTCCTGCTGGGCCAGTACACGGACGCCACTGACTTCAGTAAGCCACGGCTCTTCGGACACAACATGCCCAATAACAGCCCGTGGCGTTGTCCCAATGTCATCGACAGCTACTATGGTAAGGGCTGGACGTCGTATGGTCTGGCTTCGACCTACGCCACCAAGCCCCCGAGCCCTGTTGGGTGGCCCACCATCCAGAGCCCCTATGCAGGACCCACCGGCTGGGAGGGTGAGTGGAATCTCTCCCAGGTCCAGTCTCCTTCAAGCATGGTGGCCTTCATGGAATGCATTACGGGTAACTCCGGCCGGGTTTATCCGGCTGCCGAAGGCTACGCCGGCACCACCGGATCGGGAGACCACAACAACCCGCCGACGGAAGCCCAGGGGTATGTCCACACCATCCACCACCCCAACAACACCACCAACGTCAGCTTCCTCGATGGTCACGTGCAGTCCCTCGTCAACAAGCTGCAGTACATGCCGCCGCATGCCGGCTACCTGGGTCTGAATTGGGCCGTTAACCAGCATATCATCACCTTCACACGATAGCCCACCACCGTGCCCGACGGCATTGCGGTATAACAGTTCAGTTCCATGCACAGACATCTCTCCAACCGTCCCGGCCGGGGCATCGCCACCGTGCTGTGGGATGTCGCCTGGATTTCTTTTGCCGCGCAGGAAATGCTTCTGGGAGTCCGCGAGTTCGCGGCCGCCCAGGACGACTGGTTCCTGCGCGTCGCGTCGGGAATCCATCACGATGCGCCCATTGAACGCCCTCCGGATGCCGTCATCTACGCCCGGACCAACCAATTCGTGGATCGGCTTGAAGGCTTTCACGGGGTCCG
>JAJXSS010000220.1 GCA_021784455.1 Planctomycetota bacterium | reverse complement strand
GCCGCAGCCAACCCCTTGAACCTGCACGGGCAACCGGATGACCCAACCCGCCGAAACATCGCCCCAGATGCCGACCTTGGTGGAGCGCATCCGCCAGGTGGTGGACCGGATTCGTCCGGCCGTGCAATCTGATGGCGGCGATGTGGAACTGGTCGAAGTTACACCCGCCGGCGTCGTCCGCGTGCGTCTGCATGGCGCCTGCGTCGGCTGCCCTTCCAGTACGATTACGCTTAAGATGGGCATTGAACGCAGCATCCGGGAGCGGGTGCCCGAAATCAAGGCGGTCGAGCAGGTCCCATAAAGTCGCGCAATCACGGCCATTTCTGTTCCCGGCGCGAACAACGCCGGAAGTTGAACAGAAAAGCGGCCCGGCTGGCCGATGGATGCGTTGTGGCCCTGGCTGGCCAGGCACGATTCCCGGGGAAGGTTCATGGAGGATCCTCCAGCATGCTTGCGCTGACCCGACGTGTCGGTGAGGAAATCGTGATTGGTGACCCGCGGAGCCCCCTGGGCATCATCCGCGTGGTTGAAATTCACGGCGACAAGGTTCGTCTGTCTTTCGACTTCCCCCGCGACATGCAGATCAACCGTCGGGAGCTGGCGGAACTCAAGGCCAAGCAGGCCAACGAGCAGCAGGCGGCGGCCACCACCCCGCCCCCGGGTACATTGCCCAATCCGTAGAGCACGTTAACCGCGGACCGCCACGATTACAGGCTCGGTGCCGCCACTGCCTGGGCCGCCCCGCGGAATACAGATTGACTGGCCGTGCCCGGTTTTCTGCATTCGCCCCCTGCCGAACCACCGCCGTGCGGTCGCTTGATCCTTTCCCGTAAACGGTATTGAATGATTTCGTGCCCATTACGTTCATGAAGGCGATGGTGCTCAACCGGCCGGCGGATGTTTCCGCGCAGCCGCTATCCCTGCGCGATTGCCCCGTCCCTGTCCCCGGCCCGGGCCAGGTGCGAATCGCCGTCCATGCCTGCGGAGTCTGCCGAACTGACCTGCACATTGTCGAAGGCGATCTGCCGCCCCACACCCTGCCCATCATCCCGGGACACATGGTGATCGGCCACATCGATACCCTGGGCGATGGTTGCCCGCACCGTTTTTTGCAGCAGCGCGTCGGGGTGGGGTGGCTTGCTTCCACCTGCGGCCAGTGCGGCTTTTGCCGCACAGGCCGGGAGAACCTCTGCCCGGCCGCCCGCTTCACCGGTTACGATCTCGACGGGGGCTATGCCAGCTACCTGATCGCTGACGCGGGCTACATCTACACCATCCCCGACCAGTTCGCCGATCTCCAGGCCGCTCCGCTTTTGTGCGCCGGGATCATCGGCTATCGCTCGCTCCAGCGGGCCAACGTTCCGCCGGGCGGCACGGTAGCCCTGTACGGATTCGGTTCGGCGGCGCATCTGATTCTTCAGATCGTGCGCCATCGCGGCTGCCAGGCCTGCGTGGTCACGCGCAGCAGAAGCCACCAGCACCTGGCCCGCGATCTGGGTGCCGTCTGGGCCGGAGAGAACCCCGAGGATCTGCCCGGACCGGCCGATGCAGCCATCCTGTTCGCCCCGGCGGGCCCGCTGGTTCCTCCGGCCCTGAAAAACCTTCGGCCCGGCGGGACGCTCTCCCTGGCCGGCATTCACATGTCGCCGATTCCCCAACTGGACTACCACCAGCATCTCTACCACGAGCGCGAGCTGCGCTCGACCATGAACAACACCCGCGAGGATACCCGGCACCTTCTGGCTGAAGCCGCCCAGGCGGGGGTTCAGGCCCACATCCAGACCTACGACCTCCAGGATGCCAATCGGGCCCTGGCCGACATGAAGGCCAGCCGCTTTGACGGCACGGCCGTCCTTGTGCCCGTGTAGGACGCGATCCGCGGTGCCTCGTAAGGAGAACTCATCGCGTTCCGCGCCCCCCGCGGGTCCATCCCCACGCCGCCCGACCGAGCTGTCATCTTCAGGCAATCGCGCTAGAATAGGTGCTTGCCATGGCGGGGGACTGGCCCAAGGGTGTCTGTCGTGGAACTGACCATCAACACGACCCGCGGGCAGTAGTGGAGCGTCATGATCGGCGCGGCGGAGCGCAATCTCAAGATCATCCGCGAAACGCTGGGGGTCCACATCACCACCCGCGACGGGATGGTGCGGCTGTCGGGCTCCAGCCGGATCGTGGGCCAGGCCACGCGCGTGCTGGAAGAACTCGCCCATGCCGCCCGGCAGCATCAACCCCTCAACCGCCATCAGCTCCTGGACCTGATCACGCGCGTCGGCCAGACCTCAACCCCCGGAACCCCGGCCGCGGAACTATCTTCCACGGCGGGGGGGGACACGGCCGGCGGGGTGCGTCCGCATTCGGGGGGCAGCATCGAGATTGACAATTTGGAGGTCTACACCCGCGCCCGCCGCATCCGGGCAGCCACCGAAGGCCAGCGCGATTATCTGAAGGCCATCGCCACCCACGACCTGACGCTGTGCATTGGACCGGCGGGCACCGGCAAGACCTACCTCGCCGTGGCGGCGGCCACGGCCATGCTCAAACGCGGGCTGGTGCGCAAGCTGGTGCTGGTGCGTCCGGCGGTGGAGGCGGGTGAGCGGCTGGGGTTTCTTCCCGGGGACATGCAGCAGAAGGTCAACCCCTTCCTGCGCCCCCTGCTGGATGCCCTGCACGACATGATGGATTTCGAGCAGATCCAGCGCTTCATGGCGGTGGACCTCATCGAGATCATCCCCCTGGCCTTCATGCGCGGCCGCACGCTCAACGACTGCATGGTCATCCTGGATGAGGCCCAGAACACCACCCGCCCGCAGATGCTGATGTTCCTGACCCGCCTGGGCCATGGCAGCAAGATGATCGTCACCGGCGATACCACCCAGATTGACCTGGAAGACCCCGGGCAGTCGGGAATGGTGGACGCCGTGCGCCGCCTACGGGGCGTCAAGGGGGTGGCTTTCGTAAAGCTGGCCCAGGCCGACATCGTCCGCCACAGCCTGGTGCAGCGCATCGTCGAAGCCTATGCTCCCACGCGGCATCAGCACCGCCGATTGCATGTGGGAGGGCAGGATGGGCCGTCGGCCCAGGGCCCAGAACGGCCGCACGGTCACCTGCCCGCCCACCCCTCCCAACCCGCAAACTCTCCGGGGAATGGGCCCCAGGAGACCGATAGCGGCTCACCGATGACGCCCGCACCGGCCGATAAGAACTCATAGGCTCCCTGGGGCCGTGGCCTGAGCCCCGCAGGGGGACAAACCTGAATCTGGGATGCCCCCACCGCAGCCCTGATTCCCCCCGCCCTCGCCATGATCTCCACGCTGCGTCAACTCGCCGCCCGCCTCACCGGCCGCAGCCGCTCCGCCGGCCGGCCGGCACGGTGGCCCCCCCGCCGACTAAGCCGCGAGACCATCTGGTCGGGGATCTACATCGCCCTGTTCACCATCGTCGCCGGCCTGATCAGCTTGGCCGCGCTCAACCGCACCCGCTACGCCCAGGGCCAGATCGTAACGGCACCCATCGTCGCGCGCGTGGACTTCCGCGCCATCAACAGCGAGGAAACCCGGCGCCAGCAGGCCGATGCCCGCGACCGCGAACCGGCGGTGTACGACCTCAACCAGACGTATTTCAAGCAGATCCAGGACCGGTTGGATGCGCTCTTTCGCCTGGGGGCCGACAAATCCATCGTCAGCATGAACCAGATTACCGCCCGCGACCGCGAGCTGTACCAGTTGGACCCCCAGGGCCAGGCCCTGGCCGCCCTGCGTGCCTTCAACGCTTCGCCCCCGCCCATCCCCTCCTGGCAAACCCTGGTCAAACAACTCATGGACGAGCTGGCCGGCCTCGCCGTGCTCAGCGATGCTAATGCCACGGCTGAACGCGACCCCTTCCAACGGGCCCCCATGATCGTCATCCGGCATCCCACCCTGGGCGAGCTGGACCGCTACGACAATGCCATCATCTCGGTCCGGGATGAGGATGTCTTTCGCGAGCGGGTGGCCGCCCTGGTCGCCAGACTCCCGTTTCCCAAGGACCTGCGGCGCTGCATCGTGGGGGCCGTGATGACTCACCCCCAGCCCACGTACCTGCTAAACAAGGAGGAAACCCTCAAGCGCAAGGAGGCCGCCTATAACCGCCAACCCCCCGTGGAGCGCGCCTTCCAGGCTAATGAAGTGATCATCCCCGCCGGTCACACGCTGAACCAGTTCGATCTGCGGGCTCTGCAGGACGAGCAGCAGGCCTTTGTCCAGGGGCTGAGCCGCACCGAGTTGTGGCTGCGCCGCGGCGGCGTTTTCGGTCTGGTGCTGCTGCTGGGGATTGCCTTATGGGTTTATGTGCGGGCCTACAACCCCCGCATCGCGGGTAATCCCACCCGCGGCCTGGCGCTGACGGCCCTGCTCCTGCTGGGTCATTTTCTGGCCATCACCATCGCCAGTGCCGAGCCGGAAATGGTCGCGGCCGCCACCGGCTTCCCCGTGCTGCTGGTGACGATCGTGCTGGCCATCGCCTATGACCGGCGTTTCGCCCTGGTGGCCGGAGGCACCCTGACGGCGCTGGTGGCGTTCACTCTGGGCCTGTCGCTGGGTCAGGCCCTGACGCTTCTGGCCGGGGCCGCCGTGGCCGCCGCCCTTCTGCGCGAGGTGTCCACGCGTTCCAAACTGGTGCTGGTGGGCGTGTGGACGGGCCTGACCATGGCGGGCGTGACCCTGCTGGTGGGCCTGGTGGAACGCTACCTGGCCCTGCCCGCAGACCTCGGGGCTGTGGACCTGATCACCGGTCTGCTGACGCACGCCCCGACCCTGCCCGACCAGGTGCGCGAGCTGCGCTACGAAACGCTCGTCGCCCTGGCGACGGGCCTGTTCACCGGCATGTTCGTGCAGATCGCCCTGCCGGCCATCGAGCGTCTGTTCAAGGTCACCACCGCGATGACCCTCAAAGACCTGCACGATGCCTCCCATCCCCTGCTGCGCCGCCTGGCGCAGGAAGCGCCGGGAACCTATCAGCATTCGCTGCGCCTGTCCGATATTGCCTCGGCCGCCGCCGATGCCATCCACGGCAACGCTCTGCTGTGCAAGGTGGGCGCGATGTATCACGACATCGGCAAGATCAACAAGCCCCCCTACTTCGTGGAGAACCAGGCCGAAACCCAGAACCGTCACACCCGTCTGACGCCTTCGATGAGTCTCTTGATCATCGTGGGCCACGTGCGCGACGGGGTGGAACTGGCCCGGGCCGCTAACCTGCCTTCCGTGGTCCGCCAGTTCATCGAAACCCACCACGGTACGACGCTGGTGGAGTACTTCTATCACGCCGCCCGCCGGCAGAACGAGGCCGCCCACCTGCCCCCGCCGGCCGAGGTCGAGTTCCGCTACCCCGGCCCCCGGCCTCAGACCCGCGAAGCGGCCATTCTCATGCTCTGTGATTCCATCGAGTCGGCCGCCCGCACCCTGGCCAATCCCTCCCACGCCCGGCTCGAGGAACTCGTGCACGCCATGGCCGCCAAACGCCTGGCCGATGGTCAGTTCGACGAATGCAACATCACCCTGGCCGAGCTGCGCAAGGTGCAGGACGCCATCATCCGCACGTTGTCCGCGATGTATCACGGGCGCATTGCCTATCCCGTGGCGGCGGAACAGACGCCCCGATTCCAGCGGCAGGCGTAAAGCCGGGCGGGTCTGGAACCTTGGATGCCTCTTATCAGAGCAATGCCACGCAGGCGCCGGCGCGGGGTTGGCGGCCACGACCGGATTTCCCCTCGGTGAGTCAGGTCCTCTGCTATGCGCGCAGCAACAGCACCAGAAAGGTGATCGCCAGGAAGTTGTTCAGGGCGTGAGCCGTCATGCAACCGATGAGGGAGCCGCGCCATTCGCGGATCGCGCTCAACACCAGGCCAATGGTCGCCAGCACCGGCAGGGCGACCAGACCCTGGGGGTGCAAGGCCCCGAAGATCAGGGCCACCGCCAGCGCGGAGAGCCACCAGCCGTGGCGCTGCCTCAGGTGGTGCTGCAAGAGGCCCCGGAAGAACGTCTCCTCAACGACCGGCGCCCACAGACAGGCCAGGGCGTACAGGCCGACCGTTTCCAGGGGGCTGGCGGCCAGCAGCCAGCGTGTGATGGGATGCGGCACCACCTTGAGGTGCAGCAGGTGTGCCAGCACCGCGGTCCAGACCACGGCCAGGGCCAACCATGGCGCCCCCGCCAGATACCCGCCCACGCCCGCCAGCATCTCCCGCCCCACGCCCTGCCCGCGATGCCAACCCGTCCCCCCCTGCCACGCGTGCCAGGTCTGCCCCCGCCACCGTGGCCAGAATGCCGGCAGCACCGCCACGGCTGGAACCGCATACCAGGCGATCTGCCCGGTTACCTGGGCCAAATACCCGGCCCCAATTCCTAAGCCGATAAATCCCGCCAGGTAGGCCGCAAAAGCCTCGACATACGCGCTGCGGCGGGCCGGAGCGACAGCGGAAGCAACACCTGAATTCCCGGCCGCGCCGCTGCGCAGCGGATAGCGCATCGGGAGCCGGCCGCGAACCCAGAATACCGCAGCCAGCACCAGCAGAATCAGACCTGACACCAGGATCACACCGATGGTGAGCACTGCCCCCAGAAGCACGACCATCACCCATTGTGCCTGGGCCTGCACGCGCCACCGCGCCGGATCATGCGGAGGCAACCCCTGCGCCAGGGCCAGATCGGCGAACCAGCCATAACGCCGCTCCAGAGCCGCCCGCCGGGTCGCCGGAATCGTCCCGGCTCCGCCGTCGAGAATCATCTTGAAGGCCAGGGCATCCTGGGCCACCTGAGGGGGAACCTTGGCTGAAGGTTCCACCAGGGCATCCAGACGCCGCAGCGCCTGCCGCCGGTTCCGCAGGGCCGAAATCAGCACGGCCGCAGCCACCTGGTCGGCCGGTGTCCGGGCCTGACTTTCGATGCGTTGCTGGTATTTTGCCGCCGCGATGACCCCCGGCTCATGGTTCAGGCCGATCAGCCCTCGAGATGCTGCGTAGAAGTACCGGCCGCTGAGCTGCATTTGCAGCCCCGGGCTGGATTCGCCGAGCGCGGAAGCGTGCTGCAGCCACCCGAACTGTGACCGGCCGATGCATACCCCCACCACCAGCAGGATCACCACCCAGGCCAGGATCGCCGTGAAGACGCCTTCCGCGTTGAGCAGCAGCGATGCGCCGGAAGCGGGCATGTTCGCGAGCCCCGCCAACAGGAGCACGGGTCCGACAACCCCGCCACAGAACACCGCGCCCACCAGCGGCCACCGCTCGCGAGGCCGTAATCGCACGCGCTCCGAGCGGCGCACGACCCGCCACAACCCGAGCCCCACCCCCGCGCCCATGTAGAGGAGGCCGGCGAGCATCCAGGGACTGGCCTCGGCCAGCAAGAGCTTGGCAAGCGGGGTACCCACCCCGAACAGCACGGCCGACGCTAGGGCGGCCTGGACGCCGACGTTGCGTATGCCTC
>JAJXSS010000219.1 GCA_021784455.1 Planctomycetota bacterium | reverse complement strand
GGCAATCTAGCTCCATCGAATGCAAACATCCAGATACAAGGCAATCCTTTTGGTTTTCAGCAGAACGATGTATTGATTGTCACCAACTGTACCAACGCCGATATATTCAAGGTGACCAACAATCCGCCGGTGGGCGCCAGTCAATTCCGCACCTACGAAGGCCTGCCGCCGGACTACTACCTGGCACTGGTCGGGCAGGCACGTCACATGCTGTACGGGGGCGGCCCGCTGCGGCGCCAGGTGCCCGCCCGGCCGGGCTACGAGGCCCTGCAACAAACGCTCATGAAGGCGTAACCCTGTGGCCGGGTGTGGCCACGGCCCGCCGCAAACATCGACAGGCCTGCGGTGCATGCCAACCGCGGCGCTCGAATAAAAGCAAGCGAGGCCGAGGATCTGACCCACCCTCGGGTGCGTGGCGCTCCTCACGAAGGGTTTCACGAGACTTATGAAAACGAGGCCAATTCAGGGGTGCGATCTGAAGAAGCGGGAGCTTGCACGATTCCAACGGTCCCGGCATGCTGGTTGGATGGTCTCATTTCCCAACCTCTTGCGCAAGTGACAAATCCTAGCCCGCGAGAAGCGTCACGCACCCCCCCACCCTACGGCTGGGCGGTCGGAGGAGCCGCCGTGAAGGCGCCGGTGGGACAGATTTCGAGGACGGCCTGGGCGGAGTGGGTGAGGGCCTGGGCCAGGGGTTTATGGAAAGGGACACTGGGGCGCAGGGCCAGGCCGCGGCCACGCCAGGCCAGGCCCAGGGGTTCACCCTGGGCGGCGGCGACCTGAAGACACAGGCCGCAGGCGATACATTTGCCGGCATCGAAGGTGAGGCCCGCGCCCCCGCCCCCGGAAAGAGCGGCCCGGGAACTGATATGGATTTCGACGATGGGCCGATGGGCGCCGGGAAAGCGATGGGGCCGGGCCCCGTACTCCTGGGCATAGCGGCGCAGGCGGCAGGACTCGATCTTGGCGCAGCCGCACTGGAGGCAGCGCTGAGCTTGGGCGATGGCATCCAGGGGTAAAAGATCGGTGCGAAGAGAGGGATCCTGACGGGCGATGGGGCTGGCGCCGCGGCGCATCAGGGTGTGGACCTCCTCGCGGTTGCGTTTGCCGGCGGAGACCAGGAAGGCCGGAAGCTCAGCGGCTGGGCGACTGCCGGTGAGGAGGTGGTGGATGGTGAAGGCGGCACGTTTGCCTTCGGCCACGCTGCGGACGGCGAGGCGGCCGGGGTGGAGGATCGCACCGGCGTAGGACACGGGGAAGCCGGGGCGAATCTCCGATTTTTGATTTTCAATTTTCGATGGGGCCAGGGAGCCGGCGGCGAGGATGAGGGCGGCGAAGCGAGTTTGCAGGTGGGCCAGGGGGATGTCCCGGCCGAGGGCGGTATTGAGCTGCCAGTGCACGCCCAGAGCGGTGATGACGCCGATCTCGGCATCGAGCACAGGGCGGGGCAAGGCATCCGGAGAGGTGCCGTAACGGAGCATGCCGCCGGCGTGGGGGTGGTCATCGAAGACAGTGACTTCGTGGCCCAGCAGGGCCAGGTGGTAGGCGGCCGACAGGCCGGCCGGCCCGGCCCCGACGATGGCGATGTGCCGGCCCGTGGGCTCAGCCCGGGGCGGCACCCAGGGCCGGCCGGTGACCAGATCACGCTGGCCAACCCAGCGGTGCAGGGCGCAGACCATGATGGCGCCGCCTTCGGCCGCCCGGTGGCAAGTATTTTCACAAGGCGCCGGGCAGACACAGCCCAGAGTGACCGGCAGGACCATGTCGTGTTTGACGATGGCCAGGGCACGGATGAAATCGCCTTGGGCGATGGCGGCCAGCATGCCCGGGATTTCCATGTGGGTGGGACAGGTGCGTGCGCAGGGGGCCACACAGTCGCCCACGTGGTCGGAAAGCAGCAGTTCCAGGGCGGTTTTGCGGGCCTCGTGCACGGCGGGGGTTTCGCTTTCGACGACCATGCCGTCGCTGACGCGGGTCGCACAGGCAGGAAGCATCCGTCCGGGGGCGATGCCGCCGGCCATTGCGGGGACGGGCGCCATTACGTTGACAAGGCAGACCAGGCAGGAGGTGTTGGGGGCGAAGTCGGGGTGGTGGCAGAGGGTGGGGATTGCGATGCCGGCACGCTGGGCGGCCTGGAGGATGGTCAACCCATCGGGAACGTCAAGGGCGAGGTTGTCAATGGTTACGCGTGCCATGGATGTGCCCTGCAATCAGCATATTGAATCACGAAGCCACGAAGAAGAGGAAAAGGGGAATTGGACCACCAAGAACACCAGGAGCACCAGGACCTGATCGCAGCGGGAGAAGGAGGAGGCAAGGAAAGCCGGAAGGCAAGAGTCTGCCTGCCGCCATTTCTTCGTCCTTGATTTCCTGATTTTCTCATTCACGCTTCCCTCCCGTCTGGCCTCGGTGTTCTTGGTGATTCAATTGTCTTGCCTGCTTCGTGTCTTAGTGTCTTCGGGGTTCAAACCGCTTTCGACCACGACGGCCCCGGGGATGGGGCAGATGATGCGGCAGGTGTCGCAGCGGGAGCAGCGGGACTGGTCGATTCGGTGGACACGGTAGGGAGTCAGGGGAATGGCTTGGTCGGGGCACTGCTGGGCGCAGAGCGTGCAGCCATCGCAGCGGTCGGTGATGCGGTACCGGATGAGGGCCTTGCACCGGCCGGCGGGGCAGCGGCCCTGAAGATGCGCCTCGTACTCCCCCCGGAAATACCGAAGGGTAGTGAGCACGGGGTTCGGGGCGGTCTTGCCCAGGCCGCAGAGGCTGGACCCCCGGATCTGGTGCGCCAGGGTTTCAAGTTCCAGCAGCTCCGGGGGCCGGGCCTGGCCGGCACAGAGGCGTTCGAGGATTTCGAGCATGCGGCGGGTGCCGATGCGGCAGAAAGTGCAGTGGCCGCAGGACTGGTCCTGGGTGAAAGCCAGGAAGTAGCGGGCGATGTCCACCATGCAGTCGTGGCGGTCCAGGACGACCAGACCGCCCGAACCCATGATGGCCCCCAGCGAGGCCAGGGCTTCGAAGTCGATGGGGGTATCGGCGAGTTCGGCCGGGATGCAGCCGCCGGAAGGGCCGCCGATCTGGACGGCCTTGAATGAGGGGCCAGGGGCACCCCCGGAAAGGGGCCAGGGGCTGGCAGAGGAAGAAGGATCGCCCGCAGACGCTGAACTGCTTGTCCCTGGCTCCTTGCCCCCTACCCCTTCGGGGTGGTCCACGCCGCCGCCGAGGTCTTCGACGATCTGGCGGAGAGTGATGCCCATGGGGACTTCGATCAGGCCGCCGCGTTGAACTTTGCCGGCCAGGGCGAAGACCTTGGTGCCTTTGCTGCGGGCGGTGCCATAGGCGGCAAAGGCGGCCGGTCCATGGCGAACAATCCAGGGGACCATGGCCAGCGTTTCGACGTTGTTGACCAGGGTGGGTTTGTGCCACAAGCCATCCTGGGCGGGGAAAGGCGGGCGCAGGCGGGGGGTGCCGCGCCGGCCCTCGAGGGAGGCGATCAGGGCAGTTTCCTCCCCACAGACAAAGGCCCCGGCCCCCTGCCGGATGCTGATCTCGAGCCCGGCCTGCGTGAGAAGGCCACGCTGCCGGCACTGATCCAGGGCAGCCGCGATGCGTTGCACGGCCAGGGGGTACTCGGCGCGGATGTAGAAGAAGCCCGCGCGGGCCCCGACCGCCAGAGCGGCAAGCATCAGGCCCTCGATGATGCGATAGGGGAAGGACTCCAGGAGCATCCGGTCCATGAAGGCACCGGGGTCGCCCTCATCGCCGTTGGCAATGACATATTTCACCGTTCCGGGGGCCGCGCGGACCAGTTCCCATTTGCGGCCGGTAGGAAAGCCGGCACCGCCCCGGCCGCGCAGGCCGCTGGCGGTGATAGTAGCGATCAGACCGGTGGGGTCGGGGACGGCCAGGTAGCGTTTGAGGGCATCCAAGCCATCCCCGCGCTGGTATTCGTCAAAGTCGAGCGGGTCGAGTTGGCCGAAGTGCTCCGTGGCGATGCGGACCTGCCGGGAGAGGAATTGATGGTCTCTGATCTCTGATTTCTGATCTGCCAGAGACAACATCAGCGGTGTGGTGGCAGCCGGGGGGTTCACCCTCACCCCTTGCCACTCCCTGGGGGAGCGGGGGGATTGTTCGGCCAGGGCCGAACCTACGGCGGGAGTGGCGGCGGCGAGGCGGTCGAGGGTGCGGTCGATCCAGAGACCGAAGCGCGTGGTGAGGCGCTTAGGCGCGGCGTGGCGACGGACGATGGAGATGACGTCGGCGATGGTGACGGATTCGTAGACGTGGCGGCGGCCAGCAGGTTCGATGACTTCCAGAAGAGGCGTGCCGTAGCACATACCTACGCAGCCAACACGTTTGAGGGTGGCCTGGGCGCCCAGGTGATGGAGTTCGGCGGCGACGGCGTCGAACACACGCTGACTGCCCTTGGCGATACAGCACGAGCCCAGCCCCACCCGGAACTCCACCCCCGCCCCCGGAATACTTCCTTCGGAGACCTGCGGGTTCATGCAGGTGCCTCCGGCGGGGGATCCGGGGGTGCGGCTGAGTTCGGCGAAATCGGCCAGAAGCTGGGGCACCGCGGCGCCGCTTTGATGGCCAAAAGTAAGCTGGTCAATCTGGAGCACGGGGGCCAGGGTGCAGCAGCCCAGGCAAGCCACGCGTTCGAGGGTGAACTGGCCATCGGGGCTGGTGTCGGCCGGGGCGATGATCTGGAGGGAGCGGGCCAGGGCATCCTGGACGCGCTGGGACCCGTGGACGTGGCAGGCGGTGCCGTGACAGATGCGGATGATGTGCTGGCCGGAAGGCCGGGTCCGGAAGTGACTGTAGAAGCTGGCCACACCGGTGATCTGGGCGGGGGTGATGTCGGTGAGGCGGCAGACGCGCTCGAGGGCCGGGGTGGGGAGATAGTGATAGTGATCCTGGATGGCCTGGAGGATGGGGATACAGGCCTCGGGCCCGCGGCCGCAACGGGCGATGATGGCATCGACGGGGATGAGATCGACGGAGGTCATTGTTAGGGGTTAGGGGCAAGGGACAAGAGGCAAGGGGATTCCTGATCGATGAATTTTGATTCCTGATCTGGAAGAGGCAGCATCGCAGCGGTGGGGATATTCGGGGGATTCACCCTCACCCCTACCCTCTCCCTGAGGGAGAGGGGGGCAGAGACTTGTCGGCTTGTCCCTTGCCCCTTTCCGGGGGTATCCCTTGTCCCTGCAAAGCAGAAGAGATGTTTCTGGGCGCGGATGAAGAGCCGGCCGGGGAGAAAGGCGGGGGTGGCTTCGCAGGGTTCACCGACGGTAAGGTGGGTCAGTTCGGCGAATTGAGGGCCGGTCTTCAGGACGTGCAGCACACCATCCTGGGCCAGGACCAGGAGCCGGCCGCTGCTGATACTGGGGGAGGCGAGGACGGGAGCTTCCAGGTCATGCGTCCAGATGGTCTTGCCATCGGCGGCACGGGTGCAAACGACGGTGCCCCCGGAATTGGCGGTGTAGATGTAGCCGTCCTGGGCGACGGGGCTGCTGATGTCGGGAACATTGTCACCCCCCTGCCAGAGGATGGCCGTGGCGGTGACATCGCCCTGGCCCAGCGGTTTGAGGGCCACGATGGCATTGGAGGGGTTGAGGGCGATGATCTGGCCCCCGTTGGTGGAGTTGAAGATGGGGGAAGGGACCACCTCGGCGTCGAGGCACTTGGCCCGCCAAATCTCGGTACCCGTGGCAGGGTCGTAGGCAATGACGAAGGGGTCGGCGGTGGTGATGAGCAACTGCTGGCCGGCCAAGCCGATGATGATGGGGGTGGACCAGGAACTAGCCACCGGCCGGGCGGTGCGCCAGAGCTGGCGGCCGGTAGCCAGATCCAGGGCGAGGATGGCCGAGAGGCCATCGCTGGCATCGCCGCGGTCGAGCTGGAGGATCAGTTCATTCTGCCAGATGACCAGCGAGGCCGCGTGGCCATAGCTGTTGCTGGTAACACTGAGGCGACGGGCCCAAAGCTGGCGGCCGGTCATGTCGAAGCAGGCGGTTTCCCCATGGGTGAAGATCGCGCAGGCGTAGCGGCCATCGGTGGCCATGGTGGAGGCGGCGTAGCCGGTGTCCTCATAGGCATCTTCGGCCGGGCGGGGCTGGGGAAGGATGACCTGGCGCTGCCACATCAGGCGGCCGGTGGCGGCGTGGTAGCAGTAGACCATCTTGTGGGTTTTGTCGGCGGCGGTAATAAAGAGGTGGTCGCCCCAGATCACGGGGGAACTGTGGCCGGGAAGGGGCACCTGGGTCTTCCACAGCACCCCTCGGCCGGAGGGGCCGTCCCAATCCAGGGGCACCTGAGCGAACGGGACAATGCCTTGGCCATCGGCGCCACGGAAGCGGGGCCAATTGCGGCGCAGCTCGGCCAAGGGTGGTGACGGCGGCGCGGCGGCCAGGGAGGGTTTCTGGCCGGCAGAGGGAGACCAGGGGTGCCAGAGCACCTGTACGTTAAACCAGGGGCTCACAAAACCCAGCAGAAGCGCGGCCACACCCAGCACGCCCCAGGCGGCCTGGCGGTGCTGGCGCTCGACGAGACGGGTGGTGTGGTCATCGGCCGGAAGGGGAAGCTGAAGAACGGCCGGGGGCAGGGCGTGAGGGCGATAGAAGGCGAGTTTGAGGCAGAGAACGAAGATGGTGGCGGCGGCGACGAGCAACCAGGCTCCCTGGGCCAAGAGGATGCGGCGGCCCAGTTCAAAGTCGCGGATGCGGGCATCGACCTGACGGGCCTCCTGCCGGGTCTGAACGTCGCGGGGGTACTGAATGGTCTCTTGCTTGAGCTGGTCCAGGGGCTGGGCCAGAGCGCCGGTGACGGGGCCGAAGGAGACAGCCCGCCACATCCAGCCGGCAACGATCAGAAGAAATACCAGAGCCACGGCGGCCACACCCAGAACGGCGGGGCGCCAGCGACCGACGTGCGGCCCCAGCCGAGGCACGCAAGCCGCGGAATCGGGGAGGACCGGCGATCGCGGGCGTTCCGGCGATTCCGGGGGTTCCGGGGGTTCCGGGGGCGTCATGGACGCGGCTCCCAAACAAGGACCGGGGCGATCCGGCCGCGGCGCTGGAGTTCCTTAGGGCAATCCTCGAAGCAGCGGCCGCAGGCCACGCAGGCGGTGCGGTCGGCGCTATATTCTTGTTCGCCGCGGCGGCGGGCCAGGCGCAGGAGCCGGCCGGCGATGACAAGGCCCCAGAAGGCGCCCACGAGGGCGGCGGCGAGGGTGAAGCGTCGGCGGAGCCCCAGGGCCTGGGCATTCAGTTCGGCAGGGCTGATACCGGTCTTGTAGAAGGCTGTCACCTCATCGGGCATGGTGATAGGCGAGGTGGCGGCGGCCTTGTCGTGGTCGTACTTCTGAACGATGCTCGCCAGGTTAACCACAGGATGCAGGGAAGACAGAGCCGGGCCGAGCATGGCTCCGATGGCCAGGCCCACGAGGATGAGGGCGGGGGCGGCGGCG
>JAJXSS010000218.1 GCA_021784455.1 Planctomycetota bacterium | reverse complement strand
GTGACGGCCCACGTCAATCAACTGATCGCCTCCCCCGGCATTCTCCAGGAGGTGGATATGGTTGGCTTTCCGGGCGGCTTTTCCTACGGCGATGACATCGCCGCCGGCCGAATTCTGGCGAATCAGCTCAAGCACCGCCTCCTGGAGCCGCTCAAGGCGGCCGTGGCCCGCGGCGTGCCCATGATCGGCATCTGCAATGGCTTCCAGGTACTGGTCAAACTCGGCTTGCTGCCCGATCCGGAGGCCGGCCGGCAGACCGCCACCCTGGCCGACAACACCTCCGGCCGGTTCATCGACCGCTGGGTAAGCCTGTCAGCCGTCGCAGACAGCGTCTGCATCTGGACCAAGGGCCTTCAGACCTTCGACTTGCCGATCGCCCACGGCGAGGGACGCTTTGTGCCCGAGTCGGCCGACGCGCTGGCCCGGCTGATAGCCAACCACCAGGTGGCCCTGCGCTATGCCACGAGTGCCCCGGCCACTTTCCAGGGGAATCCCAACGGCTCAGTGGATGACATCGCCGGTGTCTGCGACCCGTCCGGCCTGGTGCTGGGCCTGATGCCCCACCCCGAGAGGCACGTGCATCCGACCCAGCACCCGCACTGGACCCGCCGCCGGGATGTGGCCCAGATGTTGACCCAGACCACGGCCGGTCTGAATTTCTTCCAGAACGCCGTGGAGTTCGTAAAATCACGGCAGCCCGCGGAAGCCGGAACTCCTTTGGCCTGAATCCCCCCCATCTACCCGCCGGGACAGGCTGGCTTGGCAGGCCCAGGTAATCACGCTGCTCCGTTGAACATGAGAACGATCCCCGACGCGCAAATGTGATATAATGGAGGATTCCCGCCAGGGCGTGGACCCGGCCCGTGTGGACCGGCGGCTCTGGGGGGAGTGTGGGCCAACCAGGCAGCGCAAATCCTTGCGCTGCGACCCGTGGTGTCCGCCGTGTGGCGGGCCGGGTAAGGAAAAAGGCAAAGGAACCTTTCTCCATGGTCGATCGCAACCTTATTGCAAGTCTGAGTGTGGATGACAAAGAGGCCGAGCTGATGCTGGCCGAAGCCCTGGGCCAGGAAGTGGCCAAGGGCAACATGGATGTCGTGCTGGGCGAGCAGGTCGCAGACCTCAAGGCCGGCTCAATCTTGAAGGGCCGCGTCCTCAACCGCGTGGGCGACAGCTTCCTCCTGGATGTGGGCCTCAAATCCGAGGGCATTCTCCCCCAGAACGAATTTGACGATCCGGACAAGGTCGAAATCGGCGACACGGTGGAAGTGCTGCTCGAGTCGCTGGAGTCCGAGACCGGCGTGATTCAGATCTCCAAGCGCAAGGCCGACCGCATCCGCGGCTGGGAGCGCATCATCGAAAACAACAAGGAAGGCGACACCGCCAGCGGCAAGGTGCTGCGCAAGATCAAGGGGGGCCTGCTGGTGGACATCGGCGTGCCCGTGTTCCTGCCGGCCAGCCAGGTGGACATCCGCCGCCCGGCCGACATCGGGGAATTCGTGGGCCAGAAGATCGAGGCCGTCATCCTCAAGATCGACAAGGAGCGGCGCAACATCGTCATCAGCCGCCGCAAGCTCATCGAAGAGGAGCGTTCCCGCAAGCGCAAGGAAATCCTCTCCACCCTCAAGGAGGGCGATGTGGTCAAGGGCGTGGTCAAGAACATCGCCGATTTCGGCGTGTTCATCGACCTGGGCGGCATCGACGGTCTGCTGCACATCACCGACATGTCCTGGGGCCGGATCAACCATCCTTCCGAGATGGTGAAGCTGGACCAGGACATCGAGGTGAAGGTGCTCAACATCGAGCGCGAGCGCGAGAAGATCTCCCTGGGCCTCAAGCAGAAGGAACTGTCGCCCTGGGAGGACATCGAGAAGAAGTACCCCATCAACACGCGGGTCAAGGGCACGGTGACCAACATCGTCTCCTACGGGGCCTTCGTGAAGCTGGAAGACGGCGTGGAAGGCTTGGTGCACATCTCCGAGATGTCTTGGACGCGGCGGATCAGCCACCCGGGCGAGCTGCTGCAGCTCAACCAGGAGGTCGAGGTGGTGGTGCTGGACATCAACAAGGACAAGCAGGAAATCTCCCTGGGCATGAAGCAGACCGAGGTGAACCCCTGGGAGCTGGTGGCCCAGAAGTACCCCCCCGGAACCGTGGTCGAAGGGAAAGTCCGCAATCTGGCGAGCTACGGCGCGTTCGTGGAAATCGAGCCGGGCATCGACGGCCTCCTGCACGTGTCGGATGTCTCGTGGACCAAGAAGGTCAGCCACCCCAACGAGATCCTCAAGAAGGGCGACACCGCCCGCTGCGTCGTGCTGGAAGTGGATCAGGAGAAGCAGCGCATCAGCCTGGGCCTCAAGCAGATGTCGCAGGACCCCTGGCTGGAAGCCATCCCCACCCACTACCAGCCGGGCATGATCGTGCGCGGCAAGGTGACCAAGATCACCAACTTCGGCGTGTTCGTCGAGCTGGAAGAAAGCCTGGAGGGCCTGCTGCACATCTCCGAGCTTTCCGACCACAAGGTGGAAAACCCCGAAGAGATCGTCAAGGTCGGTCAGGACGTCGAAGTCAAGATCCTGCGCGTGGACATCGACGAGCGCAAGATCGGCCTGTCGCTCAAGCGGGCCCAGTGGACCGCCGACACCGGCACGGCCCAGGCCAAGCAGCCCAAGCGCAGCGAATCGCTCATGGGCGGCATGGGTGAGGGCGGAGCCATGGGCACCGACAAGATCGTCTTCGGCCCCGGCGGCTCCAAGCCGGCCGAATAACCCCCGGAACCTTCCGGATGTGCCAATCCACAAGGGCCCTGGGATCTTCCCGGGGCCCTTGTCTTTTGTAGCTCCGGGCTTGCCCGGATGTCTTTGAGGTGTCCGTGCGCCCCGGGCATTCGGGCAAGCCCGAACCGACGCCGCCCATTCAAGTTATTCGTGTTACAATCTCTGACATTCGTAACACCCATGCCCCGCCGCCCCGCCCAACCCGTCAGCCGCTTCAGCATCTCCCTGCCCCAGACGCTCCTGTCCGATCTGGAAACCATGGCCCGCCAGAAGGGCTATGACAACCGCTCTCTGCTCATCGCCGACATGATCCGCGACTGGCTGGTGGAGCACCGGCAGCTCGCCCCCGGTAACACGCAGGAGATGGCCGGGACCATCACGCTGGTCTACGACCACCACAAGCCGCACCTCCAGGAAGTCCTGACCGGCATCCAACACGACCATCACGAGGCGATCATCTCCACCCTGCACGTGCACATGGATCACCACAACTGTCTGGAAGTGCTGGTGGTGCGCGGGCCCGCGGGCCGGATCCGCCGCATCGCCGATGCCCTCATCGGGGCCAAGGGGGTCAAGCACGGCAAACTGACCATCACCACCACCGGCAAGGACATGAGCTGACCCATGCACATTCCCGATGGGTTTTTGAATGCTCCGACGGCGGCCACGATGGGCATTCTGGCCTGCGCCGGGGTAGGGATTGCCCTGGCTCAGGCCCGGCGCCACCTGCCTCCCCGCAAAGTCCCCTTGCTGGGGTTGGCGGGAGCGTTCGTGTTCGCCGCCCAGATGCTGAACTTCCCGGTCGCGGGGGGAACCTCGGGGCACTTGATCGGGGCGGTGCTCACGGCCGCCCTGCTGGGCCCCAGCGCCGCCGTGATCGTGCTTACGGCCGTGCTGCTCCTGCAGTGCCTGCTGTTTGCCGACGGGGGTGTAACGGCCCTGGGGGCCAATATCTTCAACATGGCTCTGATCGGCGGGGTGGGGGGATGGTTGATTTATCACCCGCTGATGCGCCTGTTTCCCGGGGCCTTTGGCCGGATCCTGGGGGCGGCGTTTGCCGCCTGGGTGAGCACGGTCGTGGCTGCGGTGGCCTGCGCCGGCGAACTGGCGGCTTCGCACACCGTGGCGTGGAATGTGGTCTTCCCGGCCATGGCGGGCATCCATATGCTCATCGGCCTGGGCGAGGCGATCATCACGGCCCTGGTGCTGGCGGGAATCGCCCGGGCCCGGCCGGAACTGCTGGACCTGCCTGCCCATCGCACCTCGGCGGCCGCACCGATCACCCGGGCTCGCAGGGAAGGAACCGGCGCCCTGGTGGCCATGGGTCTGCTGATCAGCCTGGGCCTGGCGCTATTCGTGGCCCCCTTTGCCTGCCCCTGGCCCGACGGGCTGGTCAAAACGGCCCAGGTCAAGGGCTTTGCCGATCGCGAAAGCCCGCGGCCGGGCGTGCCGACACCGCTGGCCGATTATCGCATGCCCGGGTTGCCCACCGGCCTGGCCACCTCCGCAGCCGCCGTCACCGGAACGGTGGTCGCGTTCGGCCTGGCGTGGGGGTTGGCCTGGGGCCTGACACGCAAGGATCGTATTGCCGGACAGGCAGGTTCGGCTTGTCCGACCGTCAGTAGCCGCGGCAGCGGCGAAAGAATATAGCCCACGGCGCAAGCCGTGGGCTGGAAGCTTACGCCGCGGGCGCGGCTGAAGACACCCTGTGCACGTTCAATCGTTACATCCCGTAACCGGCCCAACTCAGGCAGCGCACCGCTGGCCAGCCTGGCTGAAGGTGGTCTGCGCTGGAGGCCTGGCGGTGACCATGGCCTTGCTGCCCATGCGTCTGGCCGGTTGGTTGGTGATTCCCGCCGCTGCGCTCCTGATCTCCGCCGGGCTGATCCACGTGCCCTGGGCAGCGTTTCTGCGGCGGCTGCTGTGGCTGGAACCGCTGGCAGCGGGTGTGGCCCTGATGGCCCTGTTCCAGCCGGACGGCTGGCGCATCTGCGTTTTTCTTCTGGCCAAGAGCAGCCTGTGCCTGATGACCATGGTGCTGCTGACGCAGACCACGTCGTTCGCCGAGATTCTCCAGGTGCTCAAAGCCGGGCGGATGCCGGGGCTGCTGCTGACCACGCTGGCCCTGATGCACCGCTACCTGTCGGTCCTGGGCGAGGAAATGCACCGCATGCAGCGCGCCCGCCTCAGCCGCACCTTTGCCCCCCGGCGCCGGCTGGTCTGGCACACGCTGGCCTCGGTGCTCAGCCAGCTCTTTGTGCGCGCCAGCGAGCGGGCCGAGCGGATCTATGCGGCGATGTGCGCCCGAGGTTGGCAATGACCCCCGACTTGGAAATACGCGATCTGGCCTACCGCTATCCCGATGGCACCGAGGCCTTGCGCGGCGTCAGTTTCGCGCTGGCCCAGGGGGAATGTGTGGGGCTGGTGGGGCCCAACGGGGCCGGCAAAAGCACGCTTCTGATGCATTTGAACGGGCTGCTACCCGAAGCCTGGAACGGGCGCGAGCACGTCTTCATCCACGGCACGCCGTTGGGCCGCAAGACCCTGTACGATGCCCGGCGGCAGGTCGGATTCCTGTTCCAGGATCCCAACGACCAGCTTTTCTGCCCCACGGTGTTTGAGGATGTGGCGTTTGGCCCGCGGCAGTTCGGCCTGGACGAAGCCCAGGTGACCCAGCGCGTCGCCCAGGCTCTGGCCCAGGTGGAGATGACCGGCTTTGAAGAGCGGCCCCCCTACCACCTTTCGGCCGGGCAAAAGCGGCGGGTGTGCCTGGCCGGCGTCCTGGCCTGCGCGCCTTCGATCCTCGTGCTCGATGAGCCCACGCACAGCCTGGACCCGCGCGGCCGGCGGGAACTCAAGGCCCTGCTGCGCCGCATTCCCCTGACCAAGCTGCTGGCCACCCACGATCTGGAACTGGTGGTGGAACTGTGCCCGCGGGTGATCGTGCTGGACCAGGGCCAGGTGGTGGCGGACGGGCCGACGGTGGAACTGCTCATGGATGAGCAGTTGATGCTGCGGCACCACCTGGAGCGGCCGCATATCCTGATGCACCGGCATCCGCACGGCGCGTAGGTTCGGGCTAAAATGAGCGTACGGAGAACCACCATGCGTTACACCGTCATCCTGGAGCAGGAATCCGATGGCGGCTTTGTCGCCAGCGTGCCGGCCCTACCCGGCTGTGTCAGCCAGGACGACAACCGTGCCGAAGCCCTGCGCAACATCCGTGAAGCGGTGGAACTTTACATCGAGGATTGCCGCGCCGCCGGCGATCCGGTGCCTGTCGAGAGCGGCAAGGAATTCGTCGAAGTTGAGGCCGCGTAGAAGCAGGAAGGGACCACCCGCGTGGCCAAACTCCCCGCTGATCTTTCCGGCCGTGAAGTGCGCACCGCCCTGGAACGCTCGGACGATAACCATCATGCCGCCAGGGCCGGAGTTGGATGGAGAAAGGGTGCCGATGAAGAAACGATGCCGGACACCGTTTCCGCCCCAGAACTTATCCGGTGTCCCCTGTTTTCCGGTCCCCCCGACACCCGGCCGGTCCGTTGTCGTGCGTGGTTATGCCGCCCGCCGTTTCGCCGTCATTTTACGACTCCAATCGCGTGCAGGATGAAATATCCGCCCCAAAACACTGCGGGCAGACTGATGATACAGAACGAGAAACTCAGGCCCGCCAACAGCAGTCGCGGGCCGAGCTTTGGCGTTAGTCCCGGGGCTACGGCACGAGCGGAGACTTCGACCAACCACCCGAACGTATAGCAGATGTTGAAGGCGATCGGGGCCAGGAGGATCGCAATTGGTTCGACCGCATCTTCTCCCGGCTGTAACACATGCGACCCATTGATCGCCGCAAAAAAGAGGACCAAGCATACAACGCCGTAGACGAAGATCAGAAGGTTGACCGGTATCCGACGCTTCTCCCACCAAACGATCGCGCGACCCACCCCCGGAGGATTTGGCGCTGTCAACAGCCATCGAATTGGCGAAGCAACGCTCATCGTGCAAGGGCTCGGGCGGAACAATGAATTGACATTCAGCGGCGGGCGCTCGGCGAATCCACGCATCCAAGTAACCGTGCGCTGCCCGTGCGCTGCAGCGTTTGGTGGACGCAGTCGAAGCGCGAATACCAACGGCGCCGGCAATTCACAACTTATTCTACATTTAGAGACAAACATCTGCTGTCCACCGGGTTTCTGTGATGGACCGCGGCTACGCCTGCTTCCGGCTGTTCCAGCCCATCCGCGGCATTGGGAATGAAACCGGGGCGGGAGGTAATGCCGGCCGGAGAAGGTGCGGGCCGGGCGCTCGCAGGGGAAGGGGCGCACGCGGCTGACGCGGCCGGTATACGGGTCACGGCGGCCGTGGCTGACGAGGCAGCCATAGAAGCGGCGCAGTTGGGACACCCAGAGGCCGGTACAGGCCGAGCGGTCCACGTTGCCGTAGGCATTGACCCAGGAAGGCATGGATTCGAGCGAGGGCAGAACGGGCGGGGGCAGGATCCAGGGCACGCACAGGGTGCTGACCTGCGGCCCGACCCCCCAGCGCTGTTGCAGGGCACTTTCGTTTGGTTTATGTTTGGTACGCATGCGGGCATAGGGGTATCTAGTTGACTCAACCGACCCCAATCCATAGTGTGGCCGGATGTGATGGAAGATTATCCGCACACGGCCTTGGAATTGGAGGAGCGGTTCGCCGACGACGAGGCGTGCCGTCGCTAC
>JAJXSS010000217.1 GCA_021784455.1 Planctomycetota bacterium | reverse complement strand
GGCGCTGCTTAATAATCGACCCCGGCGGTGCCTCAACTATCGTACCCCCATCGAGGTCCTTAACGCCTTACCCGGTGTTGCGCTTCGGATTTGAATCCGCCATCCCACACAGGACCACCGCCGGGGAGACCCGGCTTTCCTAGTTTCTTTTCCGGTCCCCTGGCATCCTTCGATGCCAGCATCTTGAGACACTGCGCGAAGCCGGCCCGATACCGCGCGGGCAGTCGCTGCACCGGCGGCTCAAACGCGGCCGCAGCCTTCGCTGGCTGGGCGGATGGACTTGCTTGCCCGGCCGGTAAGGGGCTGGCTACAGACGGCATGCCGAGCATGCCCAGCGCGCAGACAATCGCCGCACCGGCGACCCCGGCCGTAAATGGGTGAATTCCCCGTCCCCGAGATGTCCCCAAAACCCTCATACCCTCGGCCCCCTTTCCCCCGGCCGGAAACAAGATCACGTTCCCAGCCGGATTTCAGTTCGGCCAATAACTTACGCCAAGACCCCCCCCCTATGTCAAGACTGGGAAATCCCCAATTGACTCCCAGCGTGCCGTGGGCTCTCGAAGAGGCTAGACTCTCCATCCACGGCGGAACCCTCATGAATTACGAATCCAACATCACCCAGGCAGAGGCGGCTCGGCTGATTCTGGAAGCATCGTCGGCGGTCGTGATTACGCACGCCAAGCCGGATGGAGATGCCTTTGGATCGGTGGTCGCCCTGGTGGCCGCCCTGCGCCAGCTCGGCCGGTCCGCCACCGGCCTGTTCGTGCCGCCGGTGCCCGCCAGCTTTCAGACTCTGCGCGGCCAGGACCTCTGCCAGCAATACCGCCAGAATTCCCCACTTCCGGATGCCGAACTGGTCATCCTGGCCGACACCGGCGCCTGGGCCCAGCTTGGGCCCGTACGCGATGTCTTACAGCCGCGCCTGCCCCATACGCTCATTCTGGACCACCATCTCTCGGGGGATGTCGCTGCCGCCTGGCGTTTCATCGATGGCCGGGCCGCCGCTACCTGCGAAATCGTGGCCCGCGTTTTGGAAACCATGCAGCTTGAAGCCCCGCGCGGCTGCGATTTCTTCAGTCCCGCTGCCGCCGAAGCCCTGTTCGTCGGCATCGCCTCCGACACCGGCTGGTTCCGCTTCTCCAATACCACCGCCTACACCCACGAGTTGGCCGCCCGTCTCATGAAGACGGGGGTGGACCATACCGAGATCTACCGCCAGACCGAACAGATGGAACGCCCGGAAAAGCTGGCCCTGATGACCCGGGCCCTGGACAGCATGCAGCTTCTGGCCGGCGGCCGGGCGGCCATCATGGTGCTGCGCGATGCCGATTTCGCCCAGACCGGCGCGGTGCTCGAAGAAACCGAGCGCTTCGTGGATGTGCCCCAGGCCGTCGGCAGCGTGGAACTGGTGGCCCTGATCACCGAAACCCCCAATGGCACCCCCGGAAATGACGCCCCCGCAAGCCCTGCCTCGACGGGTTCAGGAAAACCCGGACATCGGCCCCTGATTCGCGTGAGTTTCCGCTCCAAGCCCGGGCCCCAAGCGGTGGATGTGGCCAAACTGGCCGGCCGCTGGGGCGGCGGCGGCCACGCCCGCGCCGCCGGTGCCAAAATCACCGCCCCGCTGGACGATGTCATCTGCGAGGTGCGCCGCGTCCTCGAAGCCCAGTTCTAGAGGGGTTCCCCTACCAACCGTCTCCACTTCGGCCTCCCATCAGCTCAGCCTCGGGACAGGGCCACCTCCGTTGCTGGATTTCCAGCCAGGGTGAGGGTTCGAGTCGAGCAAGCCGATTGATGCGGCTGGAGGTTTTCCACAGGGCCGCGGGCCCCCGGGGCGGTCCAGACCCTACTCACAACTTCACAACATTCCGCTCATCAAGGATTAACAACTACGTGGTCAGGAAAGCTTCATTTGGCCCAATCCGGGGTTGTGGTGGAAAAACTGTCCGAGGCCTGTCGGACGAACCAAGCCCTATTTCGCTGCGGCAAAAAAAACTTTAGTCTAAAGCTAGTCGCGGACAGTGCTTAGGCCTATGATGCCCATGTGACCCCAAGATTTAGTAAAGATTCCCATTGCGACCCCCAGATATAGTGGTAGGATGGCTAATCGGCAGCGTGATGGTGGTGGAAATGAAGAGACGTGAAATGGCCATCTTGGGGTTCTTTCGAGCGCGGTCGAGAGCGCGGCTTTTTACACAAAGTTAAGGGAGAGGCCTGTCCCGGTGCGGGACGGGCCGACACGGCCCGGCTTCGGCCGGAGTATTGCGCGTGGAACCGGGGAATCTGTGGCATTGAAGTGGGAGAAAAGTGGGGAGGGAAAAGGGTGCTCGTGGCCAAGGCGAATCAGGGGAAGAGACGAGTCAGATTTCGGGGCTTGAAAATTGATTTCTTCACCGGCCGGTAGCGATGTCGGCGGGTTCATAACGCGGCGGGGACATTTGCGAAGGACGGTGTGTGATGAAGGTAACGCGGAAATTCACGAAAGCCGGTCAGGATGTGTTTGGCCAGTTTACCTGGACCCAGCGCACCAGCCGGATCACGAATCCGGACGGGTCGGTGGTGTTCGAGATGAAGGATGTCCAGGTGCCCGAGGGCTGGTCGCAACTGGCCACGGACATCATGGTGTCGAAGTACTTCCGCAAGGCGGGGGTGCCGCAGGTGGATGAGCAGGGGCAGCCGTTGAAGGATTCGGTGGACAAGCCGCTGACCGGGCCGGAGCGTTCGGTGAAGCAGGTGGTGCACCGGCTGGCCGGGTGCTGGCGGCACTGGGGCGAGACACACGGTTATTTCGACTCGGCCCAGGATGCCCAGGCGTTTTACGATGAACTGGCGTACATGATGCTGGCCCAGATGGCGGCCCCCAACAGCCCGCAGTGGTTCAACACCGGGCTGAACTGGGCGTACGGGATCAGCGGACCGGCCCAGGGACACTGGGTGGTGGATCCGGAATCGGGGGAAGCCAGGCTGGCGGCAGATGCCTATACCCACCCCCAGCCGCACGCGTGCTTCATCCAGTCCATCGATGATGACCTGGTCAATCCGGGGGGCATCATGGACCTGTGGACGCGGGAGGCCCGGTTGTTCAAGTACGGGTCGGGCACGGGGACGAACTTTTCCCGCCTGCGGGGAGAGAACGAACCGCTTTCCGGGGGCGGCCGAAGCTCGGGGCTGATGAGTTTTCTGAAGATCGGGGACCGGGCGGCCGGGGCTATCAAATCGGGCGGAACGACGCGGCGGGCGGCCAAGATGGTGTGCCTGGACCTGGACCACCCGGACATTGAAAACTTCGTGAACTGGAAGGTACGCGAGGAGATCAAGGTGGCGGCCCTGGTGGAAGGGGCCAAGCGCCTGACCGAGGAGCTCAAGGCCCAGGCTCAGAAGCTCAAGCTGAAGCTGGATTACGACTTCAACGGCGAGGCGTATGCGACCGTCAGCGGGCAGAACTCGAACAACTCGGTGCGCATCGCCAACGGCTTTTTCCGGGTGCTGGATGATGATGGGGAGTGGGAACTGATCCGGCGCACGGATGGCAAAGTGGCGCGCAAGGTCAAGGCCCGGGACCTGTGGGAGGAGATCTGCTTTGCCGCCTGGCGCTGCGCCGACCCGGGGGTGCAGTACGACAGCACGATCAACCAGTGGCACACCTGCCCGGTGTCGGGCAGGATCAATGCGTCGAACCCCTGCTCGGAGTACATGTTCCTGGACAACACGGCGTGCAACCTGGCGTCCTTGAACCTGTTGAAGTTCTATGACCCCCGGAATCGCCATTTCGACCTGGAGGCGTTCGAGCACGCGGTGGAATTGTGGACGGTGGTGCTGGAGATCAGCGTGCTGATGGCGGCGTTCCCCTCCAAGGAGATCGCCCGGCTGAGCTACGAATACCGCACGCTGGGGCTGGGGTATGCCAACCTGGGGGCGATGCTGATGCAGGCGGGGATCGCCTACGACAGCGAGATGGGCCGGGCCATCTGCGGGGCGATCTCGGCGCTGATGACCGGGCGGGCTTATGCGACCAGCGCGGCCATGGCGGCCCAGTTGGGCCCGTTCGCAGGCTTCTACCGCAACCGGGATGCGATGCTGCGGGTGATCCGCAACCACCGGCGGGCAGCCCATGGGGTGCCGCGGGTGCCTTCGGATGCGGCGCGGCAAGCCCTGGGCGATTATGAGGGGCTGGACATCCGGCCGGTGCCCATCGACGGGCGCTTGTTCAGCGGAGAAAGCCGGGACGGCTGTCCCGCCGCACGCGGCCGGCTGGCCAACGCGGCGGAACTGTGGGCCCATGCCAAAGAGGCCTGGGATGAGGCCCTGGAACAGGGCGTGCAGCACGGCTACCGCAATGCCCAGACCACGGTGATCGCGCCCACGGGGACGATCGGCCTCTTGATGGACTGCGACACGACGGGAGTGGAGCCGGACTTCGCCCTGGTGAAGCTCAAGAAGCTGGCCGGGGGCGGGTCCTTCAAGATCGCGAACCAGTCGGTGCGGCCGGCCCTGGACGCTCTGGGCTACGACGAGAGCCAGGTGCGGGAGATCCTGACCTACGTGATGGGCACGCTGAACCTGGAGGTGCCGATGCCGGAGGCTCAGGACCCCAGGCGGGACGCCTGTGCCACCGGCGGCGAAACTTTCCGGGGGTTCCTCAAGGCCAAGGGATTGACCGAGGCGGAACTGGACAAGCTGACGGATGCCCTGGCCGGGGCAATGGAACTGAAGTCTGTCTTCAAGGCCTGGACGCTGGGCGAAGAGGCCATGAATCGTTTGGGGGTGGCCGGTAAGCCCGATGCGCTCAAGGCCCTGGGGCTGAACAAGCGGCAGATCGGCCGGTTGAACGAGAGGATCTGCGGGACGGGCACGGTGGAAGGGGCGCCGCACCTGAAGGTGGAACACCTGCCGGTGTTCGACTGCGCCAACAAGTGCGGCAAAACAGGGCAGCGGTTCATCAGTGTGGAAGGGCACATCCGGATGATGGCGGCGGCCCAGCCGTTCATCACCGGGGCCATCAGCAAGACCATCAACCTGCCCCACGAGGCCACGGTGGATGACATCAAGGCGTCTTACCGGCTGTCGTGGGAACTGGGGCTGAAGGCCAACGCCCTGTACCGCGATGGGTGCAAGCTGAGCCAGCCGCTGAACTCGGCGGCCGATGCCGAGGAGGAGGATGAGGCGGGAATCGAAGCGGGAAAAGCCGAAGTGGCCGACCAGGTGGCCGACCTGGCCAGCCAGATTGCGCGTGCGGAGATTAGCGCCCCCCGGAATGCCGCGGAAATGCGTCAAGGCCCCGTGGAGAAGATCGTGGAGAAGATCGTGTACCGGCCGATGCGCCGGCGCCTGGCGGACACGCGGCGGAGCGTAACGCACAAGTTCAACGTGGCGGGGCACGAGGGCTACATCACCGTGGGGCTTTACGAGGATGGCAGCCCGGGCGAGTTGTTCATCACCATGGCCAAGGAAGGCTCGACAATCGGCGGGCTCATGGACTCGCTGGGCACGGCCATCTCGATCGCGCTGCAATACGGGGTGCCGCTGGATTCGCTGGTGACCAAGTTCACGCATCAGCGGTTTGAGCCGGCAGGCATGACGCACAACCGGGACATTCCGTTTGCCAAGAGCCTGGTGGATTACATTTTCCGCTGGCTGGGGATGGAGTTCATTCCCGGGTACCGGGCGGCGAATGCGCCCAAACGCGGAAACTCGGCCGGGCATGAGGACGGGCCCGGGCATGGCTCGGAGGTGCAGGATGCCGGGGCCAAGGCCGATGGGAATGGTCACGGCAACGGTAACGGCCATGGCGCGGGCCACGGACATGGTGGCAATGGGCACGGACTGGACAATGCCGGGGGCGGTTCCGGGGGCGGAAGGCCGGAGGTGGTGACCACGGCTGCGGCACGGCGGCTGGTGATTGAGCCGGTGGTGGTGACGCCCGAAGGGGAGGCGGTGAAGCCGCGGGCGGTGGAAGCGAGAGGGTCGGCTCTGGACAACCTGATGAAGGACATGCAGGCGGATGCCCCGGCGTGCGATGTGTGCGGAACGATCACGGTACGCAACGGGACGTGCTATAAGTGCCTGAACTGCGGGAATTCGATGGGGTGCAGTTAAGGAGGAAGTGGCCGGTGGTCCGTGGCCAAGAGGAGGGGGGGGATAGTGGACTGGTTGGTTCGTTCACTGGGCGACTGGTCGGACGGTGGGGTTGGGAGGCTTGACAGGCACAGCTACGGGAAATGTGTGAAACTGCGAAACTGGAAGAGTGTCTTTTCTATCTCGCGGTGCTTTGGACCCGGAGATGGGAAAGGCGGAGAACGCAGGGAAGTAGCGGCGGCGACGCCGGTGGTCAGGGAAGACGAGTAATGGAATGCAGTCGGCCGCCTCGGTGGTGGGTGTAAACGGGGCGTAACCGAAAAACGGGCCAGGGTTGGCCGACTATCCGCCTTCTCTCCCTCCTCCTGCCCCCTGGGCCTCCCACCGGCCCGGGGGGTTTTTTGATTTGCGATTTTTGATCGGCCTAGGGATTGACGGCCAGAACGCCAGGCTCGCCAAGGCTGAAGGGAGAGACGGGCAAGGCCTATCGCTCGAAACCGTGGGTGTAGGTGCGTTTGTCATGGGCGAAGGACCGGTGATCTTGGCAGGTGTGCCCGCAGGTCGCGCACCAGAGCCGCTGCACCGGCAATTCCAGCCACACGGGCTTCTTGTCGAGTTCGATCCTGAACCCATGGCAAGCCTCCCGGCTTGTCCCACGGGGATCGACCATCCGTGATTCCTCACGCGACCGGACCGCGGTTGCGCAAAAATGCGTAGAACAACAAGGGCGTGGCCCCTGGCTGGAACTTCGGACTTTCCCGGCCGAGGGAGTTGCATCCTGCGTTGGGATTGGTAGGGTCGATGGGGTTCCAGTCCGGTGATTGCGGGCCTGGAAACCCTTATGGGACGGCCCTGGCGGGCGTTTCCGCCATCGGTGACGGTCCCGGGTCCACGAGATTCCCGTTCATGAAGCTCAAGACGCCTGTTCCCCCGGCCGTGGCCCAAGCGCTGCGCCAGGCTGGCGGTGACGCAGACCAGCTTGTCCTTTCTCTTTCCACGGACATCAACCTGATGGGCCGCTACGCCCCCCAGTGGGTGCTGGCGGATGCCACCCGGGTCTGGGTGTTCGACCAGGCCGACCACGCCCCGCCCCTGCAGTTGCTGGCCTTGGCCGAGGTGGAAGAGTTCCGCACCGTGCCGGTGGTGGGTTCGGGCCTGCTGCAGGCCAAGACCGGGGGGGTCTGGCTGGACCTGTGCCGCTATTCCAACACGCTGAAATACTTCTTTGGCCGGCTGGCCAAGCACCTGGACCGCCTGGTCGAGGGCGAGGCGGTGCAACTGGGGCCCGAGGATGATGCCGACCCCTGCCGCTGCCCGAGCTGCGGCCTGATGCTGGAGTTTCCGGGAGAGACCTGCCCCCGCTGCATCAACCGCGGCCGGGCTTTGCGCCGGGTGCTGGAACTGATGCGGCCTTACTGGCGT
>JAJXSS010000216.1 GCA_021784455.1 Planctomycetota bacterium | reverse complement strand
GCCCCAGCGCCGGGCCAGTTCACGGGCGTACAACGTTGATGCGTACACCGGGCTCTGGTCGTGGGCTATCCAGCGCGGCTGAACTTGGTAAAGCTCCAGCAGGTCTTCCACCGCCCGCACAAACGCCTCGAAGGAGCGAGCGTGGGTCAGGTCACCCAGATGCTGGCTCAGCACCACCCGGCCATCGCGCACCACGGCCACCGTGCTCTTGAGTTCCCCGCCCAGACAGAGGCCGGCCCCGGGAGTACCCGGCACTTCCGCATCGCCCACGCGGCCTATTGCGGGGGCCATTCCGGGGCTCCTTCCGGGGGCCAGCTCGATCTCACCGGGGGCCAGGCCCCGGGCCCGGCGCACGGGCAGCAGGCCCAGGTGCGGGCCCATGTCCAGCAGCACCGAGTCGTCGATGGGGCGGGCGATCGGCCGGTTGTGCCACAGGATGGCATCACACAGCCCCGCCGCGGCCAGGCGGGTCAGGGCCTGATCGTTGTCCGTGACCAGCGGCTCATCGCTGAGATTGGCACTGGTCATCACCAGCGGCGGTGCCGCATCGCCCAGTTCCCGGAAGATCAGGTGATGCACGGGCGTGTAGGGCAGCATCACCCCCAGCCGATGCGTCCCTTGTGCTACGCCCCGGAATTGCCTGTCTCTGCGTTCCGCAATATCCGGGCGGCGTTGGGCCAGAATGATCGGAGCTACCGGGGAGGCCAGCGACTCGAGCGCCGGAGCCGATAGCTGCACCAGGCACTGCGCCGCCGCCACGTTGGCCACCATCAGGGCCAGGGGTTTGGTATCGCGTTGTTTGGCTTGCCGCAGGCGGGCGACGGCCGCGGCATCATCGGCCCGCACCGCCAGATGGAAGCCCCCCAACCCCTTGAGGGCCAGGATCTGTCCCTGGGCGATCCGCCGGGCCGCGGATACGTAAGGATCGCCGGCCAGAGGGGTGCCGGTGCGGTCCACCAATTCCACCCGGGGGCCGCAGGCGGGGCAGGCCGTGGGCTGGGCGTGAAAGCGGCGGGTGTCCGGCCGGTCGTATTCCTCCTGGCAGGCCCGGCACATCTGGAACCCGGCCATGGTGGTGCGCGGCCGGTCATACGGGACACCGCGGATGATGGTGTAGCGCGGCCCGCAGTCGGTGCAGTTGATCAGGCCGTAGCGATACCGCCGGTCGGCCGGATCGGCCAGTTCACGCAGGCACTGGGGGCATATCGCCACATCCGCCGTCACCGGGCCCGCTGCGGTCTGGTCAAGGGCGCTGGCCATGATGGTGAAACCGCGCTCCTCGGGTACGGCTTGGGCGGTGGCCCAAGTGATTTCCCGCACCCGGGCCAGGGGCGGATGTGACTGGCGCAAAGCCCGGTCGAATTCCAGCAGTTGGGCGGGCGGGCCCTGGGCTTCTATGTGGAGCCCCGCCGGTGTGTTGCGCACCAGCCCGGTCAGATGGTGCCGGCTGGCCAGGCGATGCACGAATGGCCGGTAGCCCACGCCTTGGACCTGCCCAAGGACGTGCCAGCAGCGACGCGATGGCGAGGCCTTGACTGGGGCCTCCAACGAACCGGACATGGAACACCACCAACCCACACCCCTAAACCCAGCCTTCGATCATAACCAAGTCCGCATGGATTGGAAGATAATTAGCTATGCTTTATCCTCAGTGTGCTCAAGACGCCGCAACAACAGATAAGCTGTCAGCCATAAATTGCGAGCCTTTCATCAAGCTTTCCACCAAGCCTGAGTATGAACAGGCTACGATCCGGATGCGGGCGTTGGCCGCCCGCAAACAGGGCCAAAACGGCCGCAACGCCGCGGTTGCCTTGCCGTTGCCCACAAAGACCACGGCTCCGGATTGAAGGGTTAGGACCACCGTCAGGTAGCGGTGTCCCCGGCCGATGCTGATCTCGTCGATGGCGATCTGCTGCAGGTGCTTGAGGTGGGGCTTGGCGAAGTGCCGGTGCAGGTAACGCTTCTGGATGTCCTTGATCACGTCCCAACTGACCCCCAGGTGCCGGGCCACATCCTGTTCGCCCTGCCGGGCGGGATGGCTGCCGCGGACTTTCTAGAAACCCCCTTGATAACGACGGTCGGTGTCGGCCGGCGGATCGCCCGGATCAATCGCGATCTGGTCAAGCTTCACTCGGCCCCGCCCGCGGCCCCGCTCACCGTCGCCGGCTGGTATCTGGAACTGGGCTTCGGGCTGCTGTCGACGATCTGCGGCATCTCCCGCGAAACAAGCCACCGGAATCTGTAGTCTCCCGAAGCCGGACGGATCCGGGACCTGCTGGTCTTTGTCGACGAGCACCTTCATACCCCGCTTGACCGGGACCGGCTGGCCGAACGCTGCGGCCTGTCGCCGGCGAGATTTCACGCCGTTTTTCAGCAGGTTGTCGGCATCCCGCCCATGATCTTCGTCAAACAGCAGCGGATGAAGAAAGCCCAGTTCTTCCTCGCGGAGACCGACCTGCCCATCAAGGTCATCGGCGACAAGGTCGGCTACCCCGATCCCTACATTTTTCCCGGGCCTTCAAAACCACCGCCGGCGTTTGTCCCCGATCGTACCGTCGCCGAGCCAAGTCCCCTTTCCCGTCTGCGGCCGGTCCACAACCGTGATTCATTCGGCACCTTCAGGCCGCAGCACCGGCACCAGGAATAGATCAGGGTCCTCAAGCTGATCGACCAGCAGACCCCCGCCGACCTGGACCTGCACCTGATCGCGGACAACTGTTTCGCGTACAAGACCCTGCAAGTGCAGCGCTGGCCGAAGAAACACCCGCGTTTCTCCATGCACTTCATCCCCCCCCAGCGGTTCCTGGCCAAACCTGATCGAACGCTGCTTCCACGACCTGACGGACAAAGCGATCCGTCGCGCTGCCTTCCCCAAGGTGGCGGCGCTGGTTGAGGCAATCACGCGCTACGCGGCCCAACACAAGCAGCAGCCCAAGTCCTTCGTATGGACGGCCAAGGTCAAGGACATCCTGGCCAAAATCAGCCGCGCCCGCGCAGTGTTGGATAAGGGGGCATCAGCAGGAAGCACTACACCAGGTGTTTTGCGTTCGATCTGGGCGAGGGGCACGCCGTTGAGCAGCAGCATCACATCGTAGCGGTGGTGGCTGTAGTCGGTGTTGATGCGGAGTTGCTGGACGACTTCAAACCTGTTCCTGCACCAGTCGCCGCTGTTGACGAGCGTGTGCGTGTCACCTTCAGCGACATGCTATGATCTGTCCTTCCCGCCGGTGTTTCGAGCACCGCGGCACAGGGTTCATCGCCATGACCACGGCCAGCAACGCATCCGCTCAGCAAATCCGGACCAGGCTTGAGGTCCCTCCGGGCGTAAGCGAGGTCGTCCCGATCCTGGATTTCGGATCGCAATACGTGCAGCTTATTGCCCGTCGCGTGCGCGAGGCGGGCGTTTTCTCGGTGCTGGTGGCCCCGGGAATCTCCGTGGACGAACTGGCGGCCCTGAAGCCCAAGGCCGTCATCCTATCCGGCGGGCCGGCCAGCGTGTACGAGAAAAATGCTCCCACCTGCGATCAGCGCCTGTTCGAGCTGGGGGTGCCCGTGCTGGGCATCTGCTACGGCATGCAGATCGGGTGCAAGCTCCTGGGCGCCCAGGTGACGGGGGTGCCGGCCCGGGAGTTCGGCCGCACTCCCCTGACGGTGAAAAGCCCCGACAAACTGTTTCCGGGGGTGCCCCCCCAGACGACTGTCTGGATGAGCCACGGCGACCAGGTGACCACCCTGGGGTCCGAATTCATCGCCCTGGCCCAGACGCCCACCTGCCCGATCGCTGCCGTGCGGCACAATGCCCGGCCGTTCTATGGGGTGCAGTTCCACCCCGAAGTGACGCACACTCCGCACGGCAGCGACATTCTGCACAACTTCCTGTTCGGCGTCGCCGGCTGCACGGGGGCGTGGCGCATGACGGATTTTCTGGAGTCCCAGGTAGAGCTGATCCGGGGGCGCGTGGGTCAGGACCGCGTGATCTGCGGGCTGTCGGGCGGGGTGGACTCGTCGGTGGTGGCCGCCCTGCTGGCCAAAGCCATTGGCCGGCAACTGACGTGCATCTTCGTGGACAATGGTCTGTTGCGCAAGAACGAGCGCGACCTGGTCGAGCAGACCTTCCGGGGACACTTCAACGTCGATTTGCGTGTGGTGGATGCTTCGGCCCAGTTCCTGAGCGACCTGGCCGGTGTGGAGGATCCCCAGGAAAAGCGCCGCCGCATCGGCCACCGCTTCATCGATGTTTTCCAGAAAGCCTCCTGCGACATTCCGGGGGCGCGTTTTCTGGCCCAGGGCACCCTCTATCCCGATGTCATCGAATCGGGCCACGGCTACGCGGGCACGGCGGCCAACATCAAGCTGCACCACAATGTGGGCGGCCTGCCCAAGGACCTGGGGTTCGAGCTGATCGAGCCGCTGCGGTCGCTGTTCAAGGACGAGGTGCGCAAGCTGGGCGAGGTGCTGGGCCTGCCCGAGCCGATGGTCTGGCGGCATCCGTTTCCCGGGCCGGGTCTGGCCGTGCGCTGCCTGGGGGCCGTGAGCAAGGACAAACTGGACATTCTGCGCGATGCCGATGAGATTCTGCTGGAAGAGATCGTGGCCAACCATCTGTACCGCAAGACGGCCCAGGTGTTCGCGGTGATCCTGCCCATCAAGGCCGTGGGCGTGATGGGGGACGGCCGCACGTACCAGCATGTGCTGGCCATCCGGGCGGTGGAGACTCAGGATTTCATGACCGCCGACTGGGCGCGCCTGCCGTACGAGGTTCTGGCGACCATCTCCAACCGCATCATTAACGAGGTGCGCGGGATCAACCGCGTGGTCTACGACATCAGTTCCAAACCACCGGCCACGATCGAGTGGGAATGATCCGCGGGTGAAAGCCCTACCGGGGGATCACCAACGCGGTGGCCAGCCCCGCGCTGCCGGGGGGACCGTCAGTGGGCCTGGTGATGCAGCAGAAGATCCTTGACAGAGAATCTGCCGGGTTCAAACGTGAACAGACGGACCTCGTCGATCGCGCCCCGGAAGAATCCCGGCTCCGGGCCAACCTGGGCGCCAATTGTAAAGGGCTCCTGGGCTCCAGGGGCCGAAGGTGCCCGATCGCTGCGGCCGCGGGGTCGCCCGTCCACATAGAAGGTAGTTTTGCCATTGTCGCGCACGAGGGCCAGATGCACCCACTGCCCGGCCGGGATGTCCCCCGACCAGCCGATGAATCCTACCCCCGGGTAGTAGCCCTGGTACGCCTCGCCATTGCGCACGATGGCAAAGCCGCCCCGGCCACCGTTCCGCACGACGCAGTGAAAACCATCGTCGGTCTCTGCCTTGGCCCATACTTCAACGCCGAAATTATCCGTCGCCTGGGTCAGGGGACCAGCGTGGATCAGCCGGCCATCCAGGCCGTTGAAGTGGGCCGCCAACGTGTCCTTCAACATTTTCCGGGCGGCCGATGAAACATCCCCGGTGTAGGTGACCCCGCCCTCACCGCGGAGCGTCAGTGCAACGTGGCGGCCGGCTTCGACCGTGGCGTGGATGGGCTGGCCGGCCCGGGCGTTGTCGTCCACATCGCCCAGGTAATACCAGGCCTCCACCTTCACCTGCGCCCGGGCCGCGACGACCCGCACCAGCCCAAGGCTGAGTATCAACACCGGGAGCCACATGCGGCGGCGGCCGGCCAGCACCTTTGGTACCGGACGGGCGATCATTCCTTGAACTCGCCCAGGTGCCGAAGCCGGTCATAGCGTTTCTGCACCAGGTTCTCGATCTTGAAGCGTTTGAGTTCACGTACGTTCTGGATGATCCACTTCTCCAGGCGATCGGCGGCCAGCATGGGGTTGCGGTGGGCGCCGCCCAGGGGCTCCTCGATCACTTCATCCACCGTGCCCAGTTTGAGATTGTCGGCCGCCGTGAGCTTGAGCGCCTCGGCCGCATCCGGGGCCTGTTCGCCGGTTTTCCACAGGATGGCGGCGCAGCCTTCGGGGCTGATCACGCTGTACCAGGCGTACTGGAACATGGCCACCCGGTCGGCCACGGCAATGCCCAGGGCCCCCCCGGAACCGCCCTCCCCGATCACCACGGAGATGATGGGAACTTTCAGCCGGCTCATCTCCCGCAAGTTGACGGCGATCGCCTCCGCCTGGCCGCGCTCTTCGGCCCCGACACCGGGATAGGCCCCAGGGGTGTCGATCAGGGTCACGATGGGCAGGCCATACTTCTGGGCCAGGCGCATGCAGCGCAGGGCCTTGCGATAGCCCTCCGGATGGGCGCAACCGAAGTGGCACGCAATGCGCTGTTTGGTGTCCTTGCCCTTGTGATGGCCCACAATCAGGCACTTGTACGGCCCGATCCGGCCGAAACCGCAAATGATGGCCGGATCATCGCCAAAGGCCCGATCGCCGTGCAGTTCGCAGAAATCCTTGACCACGGCCTGGATGTAGTCGCTGACCTGCGGGCGGCCCGGATGGCGGGCGACTTTCACCGTGTTCCATGCACTCAGGCCGCCGTACAGCTTCTTGAGCAGCGTGGTGTGATTCTGCCGAAGCTTCTTGATCTCGTCGGCAATATCCATGCCCGTATCGCCGGCGTGGGCCTCCAGTTCCGTGACCTGCCGCTCCAGGGCGACCAGGGGCCTTTCAAACTCCAGTTCGTAAGTGCCGGTGTATGCGTTCAGAGTTGTCATGAATATTGGTGCCTCACTTTCGCGATAGCGGCTGTGGATCCGGATCGAAAATCGGTGCTGGTCGATCAGAGTTTCCGCAAAGGTGGTATTTTACGCAATATGCAGGACTCTGGCCGCATCGCCCTGGTCGGTACCGGTCTGCTGGGAGGCAGCATTGGCCTGGCCCTGCGCGCCCAAGGCTATCAGGGCGTGCGTGTGGGCATTGGCCGGCGCCAGGAAACCGTGGACCAGGCCCGGGAACTGGGGTGCATTGATGAGGGCCACACGAGTCTACAGGACGGTCTGGCCGGGTGCGATCTGATCATCCTGGCCACGCCCATTCGAACCATCCTTGAGCAGTTGTCCGAGGTCTCACGGCATGCCCGCCCCGATGCCGTAGTGACGGATGTGGGCTCGACCAAGGCGGCGATCGTGGAAGCGGTCCAGCGTGACTTAGCGCACCCCCAGCGCTTTGTTGGTTCCCATCCCATGGCCGGGGCCGAACGCACCGGCCCCCAAGCCGCCCGCGCCGACCTGTTCCGCAACAAGCCCTGCATCATCACCCCCGCCCCCGGAGCCGCCCCCGGATCCGGCCCTGGCGCCGGCCCCGGAAATGGGACCGACGCCGCGGCCGTGGCGCGGGTGCGGAAACTGTGGACCGACCTGGGCATGAAGGTGCAGACGATGACGCCCGCCGCCCATGATCTGGCGGTGGCCCGCATCAGCCACCTGCCCCACGCCCTGGACGCCCTGCTGGTGCAACTGGCCGCCCGGCGCGGCGAGATCGAAATGGCCTCCACGGGCTTTCGCGACGCCACCCGCGTGGCCTCCAGCGACGCGGAACTCTGGGCGGACATTTTTCTGACGAATCA
>JAJXSS010000215.1 GCA_021784455.1 Planctomycetota bacterium | reverse complement strand
CGCAATCCATTTAGCACGGAAATGTTCCGCGGGCCGATCAAGCCGCGCATGCGGCCCTTTGTGCAACTGGCCCGCACCAGTACGGCGCGGCCGTCCTGATCTACTGCTGCGGGTCCGGTCCATGGGCCTTCGACGACTTCCTGGAGATGGGAGTTGCGGCGGTGGACACGCTGCAACCGGAGGCAGCGCAGATGACGCCGGCGCATCGGACATCGCCGTATGGGCCTGAGCTCAGGTTCCACGGCTGCACTTCCACGGCCGGTCCGATTGCCTTCGGTACGGTTGAGGACGCGACTGAGATCGTACGGGCGACCCTAGCGACAAGGATGCCCGGCGGTGGGTACTGCTGTGCGCCAACGCATGCATTGCGGGACAACTCGCCGGTGGCAAACGTGCTGGCCCTGTACGAATCTGCCCTTCGCTGGGGCATCAATTGCCGAGTAGGGCCGGCTGCGCGGGGCCATGGAGGGCTAGCGATCCAGGCGGGCGCGGGCGTAGGTGGTCGGCTGTTCGTACTCGAAACTGAGCGGCGAGACCAGTTGCAGGCGGTTGCATTCTTTGTTTGCGTCGTGGATGCAGACCTGCAACGCCACGGGCAGTTCGTCGCCGAGCTTGGGCCGGGGCATGTCCAGCACGGCCCAGGGCACGGCCAACTCAAAGAAACAGGTCTTGAGGCCGGCGCGATCCCCCAGGTTCAGAAGTGAAATATCCGGCCACGGCGGCACAGGGTCGAGCAGCGTAATGCGGCTGCGCAGGGCCGCCTCACCCGGGGCCCGCAGCGAGGAGCCGTGGAAGTAATAGCGTGGCTGGCCGCGGGTATCCTGCCCCACGCAGATCTGCGTGGGACCGACGAACAGTTCCATGTCCGAGTATTCGTAGACCGGCTGGTCATCGTGGAACTTGTGCTGGGGCGCTACGACGATGGCGGCGGCGTACAGGCATTGCTGGGAGTGCAGCAGATAACCCAGGGCCGCATGGCGGCGCAGATCCAGTGGAGCCTTGCCGCGCATTTTGGCGCTGAGCCCCAGGACCAAGGGCACCGCCCGAGTCCAGGGGGATACGGCTTTGTCGTGACGGGTGTTGGCCCACTTCAGGTAATCGCCGTCCAGGGGCATCTCAGGGGTGGAAAGTACGCTCAAGTGGGTGATCGAGGAGGAGGGTCGCAACTGATCCACGGGCAGAGCCACCCCGGTGTTGGCCAGCAACGCCTCCCAGCGGCGTACGACGGCCGGCTCGTTGAAGCGGTCCAGCGCCAGGGTGGTCAGACAGACCGTGCCGCTGCCTGCCGGCCGCCATTTGAACAGCGATCCGAGGCGCTCGCCCAGGGAGATTCCCCCGCGCGGGCCGGCCGACGGCAGTTCAAAGGCCATGATGGCGTCGCGCCAGGATGAACCCTTGGTTTCCGCTGGCAACACCGCGTGGGCGCAGGTGCCCGAATCCCAGAAGTCCAGGTCGGCGGCATTCCAGCCGCACAACAGAGGCGGGCGGGAAACGAAGCTGGTGATAAGGCGGCGGGGCTTGGGACGGGTCAGGAACCAATGCCCCAAGCGACGGACATCGGGGGGCAGCACGCACAGGACATGGCCTCCGCGTTCCAGGAATGCGTCGGGCGCGTGCGAGGGATCGTCCAACTGCCGTAGGAATTGGCGGATCCGAGGCGGGTCGGTGAGTACATGCAGGCTGGCGTTGGCCGAGCAATCAGCCGCATGCGGGAAGCGCCGCCGCAGTTGCCGGACAAGGGGGGAATCATCGCCGGACAGAGAACCCTTGGCCGGTAAAGCGGCGGCCGCGTGGACCAGGAGGCGGTCGAAGATCGCCGTAGCCTCGGCGTCATCAACGGCGAGATTCTCGGCCAGCGCTAACTGGCAGAAGATCAGCTTCCCCGGGCCCACCGCCAGTTCGGCCAGAGCCACGTGCTCGGTGAACTTGCCGCTGGCCAGGGGGACCAGATGGCCCGCCCGTTCGGTCTGACCGTAGCAGTCCTTGCGAAACACATCATCGGCGACGCGGCCATCCGCAGCCGTCCAGGGCCCCAGTTCCGGACCCAGAGGCAGGCCGCGGAACACCGGATGATCCTCCGCCGTGCGCGGAGCCCACAACACGCCGGACCGCTCGTGACCCATGGCCGGGAAACCGTAGCCGCGCAGATGTTGGGCATGAATCTTCAGAGAGGATTGGAAAGAAAGGAGCGCCGGAAGCCACTGGGGCCAGGACTGCTGGCGCAGAAGGATGATGCGTCCGCCCTGTTGCAGGAAGGGGATCACCGCTTCGCGCTGGGGTTCGGCGGAGTTGCCCACCAGCCAGACGGCCGGCGCGGCCGGCGGGTTGTGCGGTTGATCTTCATACGAGATGCCCCGGCGGCGCAGGTATTGGCGGATGGCCTCGGGTACGCCGGTAAGCGCCAGAGGCAGGGCCAGCATCACACGGCGCTGCGGCCGGGGGAAGACCTTCAGTTCTCCCAGGTCCGAGGTGAAGCGTTTGGGGCCATCATGCAACACCGCCTTCATGGCGACGATGCGTCCGGCGAGACGGTCCGGTATGGTCAGGTGGATGCGGCGTTCCAGGAGGCCGCCTTCGCGGATCGGGAAGCGTCCGGTGAACAGCGTCGCGGCGCCAGCAGTGATGCGCAGCTTCGCGCGGACGGGGTGCCCGGTATCGTTGACCAGCACCAGGGTGCGGGTGGCTCGTCCGGGGCGGGCGGAGGCGGCATATTCGCGGAAGGCGGCCGCAAGTGGGGACAGGGCCCGCTTGACCGAAGGGGTGATCCTGGGGTTCAGCCGCAGGGCCGGCAGATCAGGGGCCCAGCCGGGGTTCACGTATGGCCGGCGGACCGCGACCATCTGGGAACTGTCGTGGGTTTCGGCGTAAGGGATCGCCACAGGCTCCTTTTCCGTGGCCGCAACATGGATGGGCTGCCCCGGACGGAACAGGGGATCGAAGAGATAGAGTTCCGGGCAGAAGAAGATGGATGCGGCGATGCCCCGACTGCGGTAAGCGCGGAACGCGAAACTGTAGATGCGAGCCAGGGCGCGGTCGATATCCTCGACGCCCGCGAAGTCGTGGATCAGGCGCTGCGGGCCGCCGATGCCGCCATCGACGCCCATCATGCAGACCAGGCCTCGGATGTCGCAGACGCCGAACCACTCCCCGGCGATCATGGGCTTGCGGTAGGGATTGGCCCGCCAATGGTCCAGCACCACATCCAGGCGGCTCTCCCCGTGCAGGTGCTGCAGGTCCACCGCGTCGAAGGCGCCCGACCCGCTGGCGACCACGGGGCGGCTGGGATCAAGCTCGCGGGTCAGGGCGATCAGGGCCTTGGTGTTGGGGATCTGCCGCTCGTTGATGTGGACCTGCTCGTTTTCCGCATCCCAGATCACGATGCTGGGGTGGTTCCAGTCGCGGGGAATCCATTCCCGGAACTCGTTCAGCACGTTGGCCAGGAACTGGGCGCCGCCGGCCCAGTAGCGGTCTTCCGTGGCGGACCAGAGGGAGGACTGGGCCTCGACCAGCAGGCCGACTTCATCCGCCACGTCGAACACCACCGGCGGGGCGATGCAGCCGTGGGCCCGCACCGCATTGAAGCCCAGTCCTTTGAGGGTGCGGAAGAACAAGGTCAGGTAATCACGCCGCCACAGGTGCGGACTGATGCGGTGCCGTACCAGGCTCAGGCCGCGCAGGCGCACCGGATGGTCATTGACCAGTAGTTGGTCTTGGCCCATGCGCACTTCGCGTAGGCCCAGGCGCACGGGCAGCCGATGGACCGTCTGCTTGCCCAAGTCGCGCAGCAGCAGCTCGCCCGGCAGTAAGACGGGATCCTTTTCGCTCCACAGCGGCAGCTTCCCCACGGGCCGCGCAAACGTGATCTTGGCCCGTCCGTGGGCCGGGACCTTGACGGGGCGGGCCGGAAGAAAGACGTCATCGGCAGCGGCCCGGGCGCTGCGTTTGAGGACCATGGCCAGCGACCCCCGAAAAGGGACGTTGCCACGGTTTTCCATCCACGCTTCGATGCGGATGCGGTTCTCTTTCAGGCGGGTGGTGTAATGAAACTGGCTGATGTGTACGGGTGGGCGGGCGACCAGCCACACGTTCTGCCAGATCCCACGGGCGATGGGGCCTTCTTCGTGGTCCTGGCCGTAGGAAACCTGCCAGGTATAAGCCGTGCCTGGCATCACCTCTTTGACCGAAGAGACCCGCACGCGGAGTTGGAAGGTTCGGCCGACCAGATGTGAAACATCGATTTCAAAGGGAGTGAACCCCCCGGTGTGCGAACCCAGCAGGGCAGCATCGGCATATACCTCGGCCCGGAGCATCACCGCATCAAAGCGCAGGCGGATGTCCAGCCCCTGCCAATCAGCCGGGATGCTCACCTGCCGGCTGCACCACGCCTGTTCGACGTCCGCCCAGCGGGGAGGATAGCCCCAACACGGGCCATGGGACCACTGCGAAGGGATGGTGATGGGGAATGTCTGCTTCTGACCGGCCGGCTGAAACCGCCAGGGGCCGTGAAGCGATCGAATTTGTGTAAGCATGATTAAACCACCACGAGCTCATCACACACGCTGCACTTGCGTGCCATGGGCCTGAAGCTGTTCCGCCACATCCAGGGGTAGATCGGTATCAGTGATCCAGGTATGCACGGCGGAGAATGGGGCGACTCGGGCCAGGGCGCGCACCCCCCATTTGGACGAATCGGCCAGGAGGATCACCTGCCGCGCCGAGGCGATCATGGCACTCTTGATGCGGGCTACCTCCACCGACACATCGAGCAATCCGGCCTGAGGGTCCAGGCCATGAACGCCCAGGAACAGCTTGTCCACCACCAATTCCCGCAGGTCGCGTTCGGCCAGGGGCCCCAGGGCGCTGATCGTATCACGGTGCAAAGTGCCGCCAGCCAGGATGACGTTGACATCCGGCAGGGCGCCCACCTGCTGAGCAATGTTCAGGGCATTGGTGATGACGGTCAGGGGCGGTTTGTTTTCGAGCAGTTTCGCCAGTTCCATGAGGGTAGTGCCGGCGTCCAGTAGAATCGTGTCCCCGGGATGGATCAGGGCGATGGCAGCCTGGGCAATGCGTTTTTTGGCCTGCTGATTTCTCTGCGCCCGCTGCTCGAAGGCGACCGTCAGACTGGTGTGGGTATGGGCTACAGCGCCACCGTGGTCGCGCAGGAGGGCCCCCTGTCGCGCCAGGGTCTCCAAGTCGGAACGGATGGTAACCTCCGAGACACCAAGGCACTTGCTCAGTTCCGCGACCCGCACGCTGCCCTCGCGATCGACCCAATCCTTGATCTGGCGCCGACGCTGAAGGGTGGATGCGGGACGAGCCGCCTCGCCCGTGTTCGGCAGATCACCAGACTCATGGGGCAGCTCGTTCGGGCCCTGCATCATGCACGATAGCATAATCCAAAAGATAATCGTAATCAAAACGAAACTATTTGACTTTCCATAATTTTCATTTACCCTAGGTGTGACCTTTTTCTCCTTAACATCGGTTCCCTGGTAGAGGTTCAAGGTTATGGGCTTAGGAAAAATGATCCGTCTGCGTCGCTTGTTCGCCCACCCCTCAGGACGGCTGTGCTCGGTGGCGGTCGATCACTTTCTGGGCTACCACGATGCCTTGCCCACGGGTTTGAAGGATCTGCCCCAGACCATCCGGCAGGTGGTGGCCGGCCGGCCGGATGCCGTGACCATGCAGTACGGGGTGGTGCGAACCTGCTGGCCGCCGTACGCGGGGCAGATTCCGATGATCGTCCAGAGCACTGCGGGCCGGCCCGATGACACCGCGGATGAGATTTTCCTGGGGGCCGAGGATGCGCTGCGGCTGGGAGCCGATGCCCTGGCAATTTGCGCCTTTGTCCGGGGCAAGACCGAAGCCTTTCACCTGCGCCGCGTGGCCGACGCCGTGCGGCAGGCCGATCCATGGGGCCTGCCGGTGATTCTGCACGTTTATCCCCGGAAGTGGCAAAGCGATGGCAAGGTGGACATTGTCTTTACCCCCGAGGAAATCGCGTGGTGTGTGCGCTGCGGCATCGAGACGGGGGTGGATGTGATCAAAGTCCCCTATACCGGGGATCCGACCACCTATGGAGAGATCCTCCGAGCCTGCCCGACACCCGTGGTGGCCGCCGGCGGCCCCAAATGCCCGACCCTGCTCAGCGCTTTGGAGATGGCTGCGGGTGTGGTACGGGCGGGTGCCAAAGGCATGACGGTGGGACGCAATATCTGGGGCTTTCCCAAGATCACCGCAGCGGTGGAAGCCTTCAAGGCGGTCATCCATGACGGCCGGGCTCCGGCGCAGGCGATGGCGGAACTGGGCCTGCAGGACTGAATGCGGGGACGCCCCGGATGGATACAGCCTTTGACATCATGGGGCTGGGGACCGTGTTCGTGGATGACATCATCCATGTTCCAGCCTATCCGCAGGCCGACACCAAGGTGGCGGTGACCAGGGAAGATCGCGTGCCCGGGGGCTGCATCGCCAATGCCCTGGCGGCGGCGGCGGCGCTGGGCGCCCGTTGCATGCTCCTGGCCCGTCTGGGTGAAAGCGATCTGTCGCGCTACATCTGCCGCGCGCTGCAGCAGGCGGGGGTGGACACATCCCGGGTGATCGCCGATGCCTCGGCGGGGCCGGGTCACAGCGTGATCCTCGCCGATGACAGGCGGGGAAGCCGGGCCATCTGCTACAACATGGCCCCCTGCCGGCCGCTGGCGGGGAGCGATCTTCCGGAGGAACGACTGAAGAACACCCAGGTCCTGTTGGTGGACCATTTTGAGGCCGTGGCGGCCCTGGCGGTGGCGCCGCTGGCCCGGCGGCTGGGGATTCCCATCGTGCTGGAGCACGAATGGCCGGACGCTCCACAGCGGGCGGAACTGGTGGCGGCGGCAGACCACGTGATCGTGTCGATGGAGTTTGCCCGGGCGATCACGAAGGAAAGTCAGCCGAGCCAGGCCGTGCAGGCCCTGCACAACGGCCGGGCGGGCACAGTGGTGACGTGCGGCGATCAAGGATGCTACTTTCTGGCTGCCCGCGCCAGGGACGCGCAGTTTCAGCCGGCCTTCAAAGGCAAGACCGTGGAGACCACCGGTTGCGGGGACGTTTTCCATGGGGCCTACGCGGCGGCGCTGGCCCAAGGGCAGGACGTGGCCGGGTGCGTCCAGGTCGCTTCGGCCGCAGCGGCGGTGTATGCGTTTCGACCCAGCGGCTGGCAGTACCTGGCGCGGCGCGGGGAGGTCGAGCGGATGATGGGCGGGGGGACGGCAGTCGAGTTGGAAAAGCAGAACACAGAAAGCAGAGATTAAGAAGGACAGGAGCAGACAATGGCAAGCATTGAGACCCTTACCGAGAAACTCGGCGCCTCCTTGGCCGAAGTACCGATTCTGGATGCCCACACACACATGGACGCCAAGCATCTGGTGGCCCGCGGGCTGGATGATGTGATGCTGTATCACATGGTGATCAGCGATCTGTACTCGGCCGGTTGCCCCGATGGGGCGCGGCTGAGCGAGTGGCCCAGCGAAGAAGAGCGCA
>JAJXSS010000214.1 GCA_021784455.1 Planctomycetota bacterium | reverse complement strand
TCGTTGCCGAGCCGGTCGTCAGATCGCTGGCCAGGAAGTCCACCGTCTGTACGGTGATCACCGCCGCCTGGACGCTGCTCGCCAGAGCCATGATGCTCATCGCCGCTATCGTAAGCCGCTTCATATCCATGCCGTAGCCTCCTTAAGAAGACGCTTTGGAAATTGTTCCTCAAGGGAACACGTTGACCGCTAGGAAATCTGATTTGCGGAGGGTGCTCATGAGCCGCACGGGCTGTGGCTCATGGCCGCCGGCGCCGCGGCCAAGCGACCAGGAAGCCACCCAAAGCCAGCAGACTCAGCGATGCGGGTTCAGGAACCGAGACGGCAATGTTGTCCACCCCGGTTACATCCGCTCGCAGAGAAATAGTATTCCAGCTTGACATATCCCCCAGCGGCAGGACCTGATTAGTGATGCCCGTGGCGACCGGGGCGCTGTGATTGGTAAGGTCCAGGGCCGTGAGCGTCATGGTCCCCGCGGTGGTGTTAAATGTCGCCGTCAGGTGATACCAGTGCTGTGATGTCACGGCGTTGCCGGTGACCTGCGTGCTGCTGCCACCTCTCGCATAGAAATTCAGGTTGGCCATGCCGAACTGGGCCAACCCCACACCCCCCAGGTACGTCGCGCCACTGGACGCATAGAAATCCGCCGAAATCGTGGCCGTGGGGCCAAAGTTTTCTCCCAGAGCGCGGGTGCCGATGTAGGTTGACTGGCCACTGACCCCCGTATAGCCTCGCGCGGCTTGGCCTCCCACGTAATCACCGCTGGTGCCCGTCGCATACACCTGGCCCGGGGAGGTTGCGGTGGTTGTGGACCACCCATCCTGTCCCTCCAGTGTTCCGGTCGTATAAGTCGGCTTTTCAAACGTGATCATAACGTTGGCCCGCGCCGGGGAAGCGAAGGCCGACAGCAGCCCCCCCACGGCGGCGATCGCCATCACAGGCCACATTAACCGGTGCTGGTTGAATCGCGTTGTCTTCATCATCTCAAATCTCCTTTGTGATTTGCGAGTTACCGGGCTCGAATCAAAGGGCGCCAATCGTAGTCCACACCAGCAAGACCTCGTTTTCCCCCTGTGCCGCGGCCAGGGAATCGCACCTCCGCTGCATCTGGCCACCACACCGCCCTCCCTTCCGCAGCATCCTCCCCCAATGTCCACACCCCCCATCAACGCGGCACACAATCGCCATAATTGCAACGTGATTCATAAATAGTAAACCATCTATTTCTACGTGTCAATAGTTTTGCCCATATTTCCACTGATATTTTGTATCTAGTTTATAATAAACCACTTGCATGTTATATCTTACGGGATGTCGGCCTGATATTAGGAGCCATGCACCGCAAAATCGCCCAATCTGCTCCTAAATCGCAAAAAAGCCGTATTTGTTCGGAAAATCATCGTTTGCGAGCTAAAAATCGCCAAAATATTATGCAACACGTTGAAATTTGGGGTATACTCTAGAAGATGGTATATGCCTTGAGGTGCTCGGCAGCAGGCACTGCCAAGCCCATCCTCACCAGGGTCGAGGCCGTGGCCGCCTCTCGACTCCCGCTGGCGCCCTTGAGGGCCCTTCGGGTGGTGCACTCGCCAACGGGCGATCCTGGAGACCCCCGGTTTCTCAACCCTCCCAGGCAACGCCCGGACTCCGCTGGGAGGCATAATGAAGGTAAGTTAAGGTCGCAGAGCCATTGATGTCCTGCTGCGGCAGCAAGCATCCGCCAGCTATGAACCACCCCGCTGAATCAACTATTCCCTCCCTCCGGCAGTTCTCCAAGCTGGCGGGGGTATCGCCGGCCACGGTGTCGCGCGTGTTCGCCGATTCGCCGGTGGTGGCGCTGGCCACACGCCGCCGCATCCGCCAACTGGCCCAATCCGTCGGCTTCCGCCCCAGCGCTGTGGCCAACGCCGCATTCGGCGGCAAGACCCGCAGCGTTGGCGTGTTATTGCCGGTCCTGGACGTCAGCTATTTTGCCGACATCGCCTCGGGCATCCAGCAGCGCCTGCTGGAGGATGACTACCTGCCTCTGCTGTTGGAATTCCTCCATGGAAGTACCGAAGAGCAAACGATCCACCGGCTGATCGATCACCGCCCCGATGCCCTGATTCTCAGCATCGTCAATGAGGCACTGAGCCGGGACGACTTGCTGGAAGTGCTGCGGACGCGCATTCCGATGGTCCTGCTGGGGCCCGTGCATCCCAACCTGGCCACCGATACCGTGGATAACGACAATGTGGCGGGTGGGCGGCTGGCCGGGCAGCATCTGTGTGAATTGGGCCATCGCCGTTTCGGATGTTGCTACTTCGGGGCCGGCAATTCCGCCGCGGATCAGCGCCTGGCAGGCTTCCAGCAGGCCCTTATGTCCTGTGGCGGTCTGCTGGCGCCCCACCACATCATCCGCTTGTCTCCTTATGACCGGGCCGGCGTCGGCATGGAAAAGTTCGAGGCGGAACTCGAGCAACTGCTCCGCAGCCCGCAGCGTCCCACGGCCATCTTCGCCGCCATGGACCCGCTGGCGGCGCCCGTCTACCGCGTCGCCCGACGGTTGGGACTGGTCATTCCCCGCGACTTGAGCATCGTGGGTTTCGCCAACCTCAATTACACGGACTTGATCGACCCCCCCCTGACCACCATCGACCAGAACGGCCGCGAAGTCGGCAAGCGGGCCGCCGAAATCGTCCTGAACCGCCTGAATAATCCCGACAGTGTTCTGCAATCCGTCTCCGTGGGCGTTCGCCTCATTCAGCGGCAGTCCACCGCGCCATCGCCAAACCTCACAGGATAAGACTTGCAGCCTGCACCCGGTCGGAGGGGTCACTCTCCCAGCCCAGGAAACTCGCAATCGCCGATGACAAGCGGATCGTGCTGCGACACACCGCTTCTGCAGGAGAACCCGCCATGACCCCTGATCCGGCCCGTTACCCGAACCAGGCGCCGGCCCACAGCGCGGCAGTGTTCGACATTCCGACACGATGGGAGCACGGGGGGCTGGTCCTGGCGCGGACGTCGTCAGGGGCCGGTTCGCGTGTGGTGGGAGACCCGTGCATCGTGCGCGACGAACGCGTTGGGGGCTGGCGCATGGTGCTGTTCTGCTCGCCGCCGGGGCATGCCCAGGCTGTCTGCCGCAGCATCAGCGACGTCGGTCCTGGGACCTGGGAGTTTTTGGGGCCACTCACGTTTACCAACCCGCAGGACGGGGGCGACGGGGCCACGCACAAGCCGTACATCGTGCAGGATGCCTGGCGCCCCAACCATGCGGCGCGGATAGGCGGACGGTACATGCTGGTCAGCGTGAGCTACACCGGCACGCCCAGGCACAAGTATGTGCATCGGGCCTGGGCCACGGATCTGGCAGGGCCGTGGACGTGGGACGCCGAGCCGCTGATTCCCGCCGGCGGACCGGGCGAGTTTGATGAAAAGCACACGGATGCGGTGTCGGGAATCTACTTCCCGGAAAAAGATGAGTGCGTGTATTTCTACATGGGCTACCCCCGCGCGGTACAGACGCGGGCGATCAGCCCGTTTGGCAGTGCCCAGGGGGTAGCGGTGGAGCGGATGACAGAGCGGAACCTGCGCAAACTGGGGGTGATTCTGCCGCCTCAGCAGCAAGCGGGCCATTGGGCGAGCGGGTGGGTTGGCGGGTTGCAGGTGGTACCGGGCAAGCAACACCGCTGGATCGCCCTGGCCAACGCCTCGCCAACGGCGCCGGTCCCGGACCAGGACGACAGCATCAGCCGGGAAGAGCCGCCGCCGAGCCTGGGCGGGTGGGCATACTGCGATGAGCCATATCCGGTCAAGGGTTGGCGGTGGAGCGATCGGCCGTTGGAGTGGATCGAGGATCTGCCGCCGCACGCGATCGCCAACGGCGAGGGGGTGAACCTGTGGCGGCATTATCTGCTGATGCTCCCCGACGGGCGGGCCGCGGTGTTCTACAACAGCGGACCCTACGGGCGGGAACAACTCTACGTGAAGTGGGCAGCGGGGGTGTGAGGGCGGGTTCGCGGGGAGTCATGTGCGTGTAGAGACATTCCGACAAGCTTCGGCAAGGCCCCAAACCGCCCTCGATGCTGGCCTGACAACCGTGAAGTCAGGGGACTTCGACGGCCCCGCCCCGGTCCTTGCGGTCTGCGCAGTACCTTTTCCTCACCGCACTGCGTAAGATTCCCTTCCGGGAAACCGGAGGTGACCCTGCGTAACCGGGTCTGGCTGCCCCTGCCATTGATCCCTCCTGTGAAAATAGGGCAATTGTGGCTCATCCGGAAAATGCGTAGGTAGGGCTTGAAAAAGAGTAGACATGCCTGTCTCTTCTGGAGTTACCACGCTTCAGAAGGAGCACAAGGCATGTCCACCAGCCTGTTGTCCCACGCCTGGGGCCTGCGCGGCTACCACCTGCAGGCCACCGACTTCCTCGACGGTTCCACCGTCTTGCGGGTACAAGCCCGGCCGGAATCGTGCATCTGTGGCCGCTGCGGCAGCAAGGATGTGAGGCGGGCCGGCACGGTGACCCGCCGATTCCGGGGGTTGCCTATTGGCAAAAAGCCCATTGGGCTGGAGCTGCCGGTGCAACGCCTGTGGTGTGCGGCCTGCGGCAAGACCCGCCAGATTCACCTGGCCTTCGCGGACGAGAAGCGCACCTACACCCACGGCTTCGAGCGTTACGCCCTGGCACTGTCGACCCACATGACCATCCAGGATGTGGCCCGCCATCTGGGGATCGGTTGGGACGTGATCAAGGACATCCAGAAGCGTTACCTGCACCGGCACTTCGCCAAACCGCACCTCAAGCACCTGCAGCAGATCGCCATCGATGAGATCAGCATCGGCCGGGGACACCGTTATCTGACCGTGGTGCTGGATCTGCAATCGGGGGCCGTGGTCTTTGTGGGCGATGGCAAGGGAACCGCGGCGTTGCGGCCGTTTTGGCGCTGTTTGCGGGCGGCCAATGCCCGCATTCAGGCGGTGGCCACCGACATGAGCCCGGCCTACATTCTGGCGGTCCAGGAAAACCTTCCCAAGGCGGTTCACGTCTTCGACCGCTTCCACGTCATGAAACTGTTCAACGAGCAACTGGCCGATCTGCGCCGGGAAGTCCAGCGCAGCACCGAAAAGATCGAACATAAGAAGCTGCTCAAGGGCACGCTCTGGCTGCTGCTGAAGAACCCCGAGAATCTGGACCCCAAAAGCGCGAACCCCAGCGGCTCCAAAAGGCCTTGCGCATCAACCAGCCCCTGGCCACGGCCTACTACCTCAAGGAGGACCTGCGCCAACTCTGGGAACAGCCCGACCGCCCCAGCGCCGAACGCTTCTTGAACCACTGGATCGACCAGGCCCAGGCCTCGGGAGTGCGTATGCTCCAGAAGTTCACCCAGACCCTGCAACTGCACCGCACCGGCCTGCTGAACTGGTATCGCTACCGCATCTCCACCGGTCCCCTCGAAGGCACCAACACCAAGATCCGCGTCCTGCAACGCCAAGCCTACGGCTTCCGTGATCACGAGTTCTTCAAGCTCAAAATCAAAGCCCTGCACATGACTACCTACGCATTAGTCGGATGAGCCACTTCTACTTCGGCTAAGGGGTGACGATTCCACTTCGGTACAACAGGCTCGGGGGGGGCGCCGAGTGTGCAGAAGGGCGGAGGACAGTACACTTGAGCAACAGCCATGAACCCCCTGAACAAACGCACCAAGATCGTTGCCACCGTCGGGCCCGCCACCGAATCCCCGCAGTTGATCCGGGCCCTGCTGGAGGCCGGGGTCAACGTGTTTCGGCTGAACTTCTCGCACAAGAGCGGCGAGGATGCCGCGAGCCCCATCAAGACCATCCGTTCGGTGCGGGACCAGATGGGGGTTCCCCGCGGCCATCCTCGCCGACATCAAGGGGCCGGCGATCCGGATGTACGGCTACAGCGCCCCCCTCGAGATCGCCGCGGGCGGCGTTCTGGCGATCGAGAGCCGCAGCGCCCACGGCATCGAGGCCCTGGCCTGCCCCGAGCCGATGCGGGTCTACACCAACCTGCCGCGCATCGACACGCTGTGCGACCTGGGGCAGCGGGTGATGCTGATGGACGGCTGCTTCGCGGGCGAAGTGATCGGGCGCGAAAAGAACACGATCCTGGTGCGTATCGGCAATCCCGGGTCGCTGCGGCCCAAGGCGCACCTCACGCTGCCCGGCGTGGATTATCCCATCCCCTTTCTCTCCGACAAGGATGTGCGTGACATCCTGTTCGCCGTGGAGCAGGAGGTGGAGTACATCGCCCTGTCCTTCGTGCGCGAGGCCACCGACATCGAGGAGGTCCGCCGCCTGGTGGGGCGCTCGCCCACGGCGTCGGGGGCCGATCCGCGGGCCCTGTTGATCGCCAAGATCGAGTCGGCCAAGGGGCTGGCGAACATCGAGGGGATCGTGAAGGCGGCCGACGGCATCATGGTGGCCCGGGGGGACATGGGTGTGGAGGTGTCGGTGGAGACCGTGCCGCTGGCCCAGAAGAGCCTCATCCGGCTGGGGTTTTTCTCCGCCAAGCCGGTGATCACGGCGACGCAGATGCTGGAATCCATGATCGAAAGCCCCATGCCCACCCGCGCCGAGGCCAGCGACGTTGCCAACGCCTGCTTTGATTCCACCAGTGCGGTGATGCTGTCGGGCGAAACGGCGATCGGCAAGTATCCCGTGCGCACGGTGGAGACGATGGTCCGCATTATTACCCAGGTGGAGGCGCAGTTCGAATACGAGCACTTCCACGAAACGCTGCCGCAGGACATCCGCAGCGGCGACCTGCAGGCGATCGTGACCTATAACGCCCTGTCGACCGCCTACCAGTGCGGCGCCCAGGCTCTGGCGGTGCTCACCGAAAGCGGGGCCGCGGCCAGGCTGCTCTCGCGGCTCCGGCCGCGGATGCCGATCTTCGCCTTCACCCGCGACAAGGTGGTCTATCACCAACTGGCGATGAACTGGGGCGTGCAACCGGTTTTCCTGGCCAGCGACTATGCCCGGCTGGACGAGGCGGTGTCTCTGATCATGGGCCACCTGCGTTCGGGGGGGTTGCTGGCCAAGGCGTCGCGGGTGGTGATTGTCGCGGGCCTGCCCCTGGCCAAGCACGGCACGACGAACATGATCCGTGTGGAGACGCTGTCGAAGGATCACGACTAATGCCGGGGGCGCTGGTCATCAGGCCCCCTTCCGTCACGTTCGTCTCGCCATGTTCGCCCACGTCGCAGAAGGGCTACCGCCCTACGCGAAGAAAGGGTGCCAGGATGATTGGTATGGGCTTACACGGGGTAAGCTGTTCCCGATTCAGTGCGTCGGATGCTCGCGTTTTTTGGGCCAATGAGCAATCCGTTCCGCCGCGTCGCGGATCTGGCTGGGGGTTCCCAGCAGCAGGTAGACCTCGGTGCGAAAGGTTTCGTAGACATCCGGCGGCGTTTCGTTGCGATTCAGCAGGCCGCGGAAATCGAATAGAAAGCCAAACCGCCACATGGTAGGGATGCGTCGTGGGTTATCCGTCGCCAGGACGCGGGTCAGACGGGGGTCGGTGT
>JAJXSS010000213.1 GCA_021784455.1 Planctomycetota bacterium | reverse complement strand
ACCCGTGTGCCAGGGGCGGGATGTGCTGGGCTGCGCCCAGACGGGCACGGGTAAGACGGCCGCGTTCGCCCTGCCCATCCTGCATCGCCTGGCCTCCAGCCCCGCCCCCGGAATCGCCTCCGCCCCCGGAATCGCCTCCACCCCCGGAATCGCCTCCACCCCCGGAACCCCCTCCACCCCCGGAATCGCCCCCGCCCCCGGAAGTGGCCCCGGAAGTGGCCCCGGAAATGGGCCTGGGGAGCGGGCAGGGCCCAGAGCGCCCGGCGGGAGCGGCTCGCATACGCGGGGGCGATCTCCTACTGGGGCCGGACGCCGGCCGCGGTGCCTGGTGCTGGCCCCGACGCGGGAGTTGGCGACGCAGATTGTGGACAGTTTCCGGGGCTACGGGCGGCACCTGCCCCTGCGCTACACCGTCGTCTTCGGCGGCGTGGGCCAGGGGCCCCAGGTCCACGCGCTGCAGCGTGGCACCGATGTGCTGGTGGCCACCCCCGGGAGGCTGATGGATTTGATGAATCAGGGGTACATCGACCTGGGCGGGCTGGAGGTCCTGGTTCTGGATGAGGCCGACCGCATGCTGGACATGGGCTTTATTCACGACATCCGCAAGATCGTGGCGCGCGTGCCGGCCCGACGGCAGACGCTGCTGTTTTCGGCCACCATGCCGCCGGAAATCCGCCGCCTGGCCCAGACGCTGCTCAGCCAGCCGGTCAATGTGCAGGTAGCCCCGGTGGCCGCGACGGCCGAGGGGGTCGAGCAGTCGGTCTACCTGGTGGGCCACCGCGACAAGCCTGCGTTATTGGCCCACCTTCTGGAGCACGGGGGCATGACGCGGGCCCTGGTCTTTACCCGCACCAAGCACGGCGCGGACCGGGTGGTGCGTGATCTGTACCGGCGCGGCATCCAGGCCCAGGCGATTCACGGCAACAAGACCCAGGGGGCCCGCCAGCGGGCCCTGGAGGGATTTCGCAACAACAAGATTGCGGTGCTGGTGGCGACCGATATTGCGTCGCGCGGCATTGATGTCGACAGCATCTCCCATGTGGTGAACTACGACATGACCCACGAGCCGGAGACCTACGTCCACCGCATCGGCCGCACGGCGCGGGCCGGAGCCACGGGCGCGGCGGTTTCGTTTGTGGATCGCGAGGAAATCCCGATGCTGCGCGCGGTGGAACGGCTCATCCGCCGCGCCATCCCGGTCGTGAGTACCCCCGCCCTTGCGGCCACCGCCGCGCGGCCGACACCTCATGGTGAGCATGCCGCGCCAGCGCATGCCCCAGGAGGCCGGACACCTGGGCATGCGGCGCAGCCCCGCTTCCAAGCCGCGCCGGCGCACACCCATGGGGCACAGACCTCGGGCCACCGGGGGCAGAAGCACGTACAAGGCAACCCCCCCGCCCGATCCGGCCCCGCGCACGCTCCGGCCCGGCATGGGGGGCAGGGCGAGAGCCAATCGGGCGGCCGCGGGGGCCTTCCGAAACGGATCCACGGCCACAAGCCGCCCGCCGGCCGCCGCGGGCGGCGGCGCCGGTTCCGGTAAGATGCCGCCGGGGCTTCTGACCTCCACGCCGCCGCCCCCGCGCGGAGCCGCGTCTCCGGGGCCCCGCGTGTGAGCCCCTCCACCGATTAACCGGTATCATGTCCGCCCATGTTTCCCCAGATTCCGGCCGGTGTTTCGCCGGCCTTTTATTTTGTGTGCGTCGGCTTGGCCGTGCTGATCACGGGGATCGGCAAGACGGGGTTTGGGGGCGGAATCGGGATTCTGGCCGTGCCCTTGATGGTGGCGGCCCTGCCGCCGCAGCGGGCCTTGGGCATTACGCTGGAGATTTTTCTGCTGGCGGATGTGTTCGCCAACCTGCATCACATGCGGCGGCAGTCCTGGCCCCATTTCCGCTGGCTCTTGACGGGGGATGTGGCGGGCATCGCCGTGGCTTCGGCGCTGATGGCCTGGCTCAGCCAGACCAAGGCCTTTGCGCCGGCCCTGAGCGTGACGATCGGCGTGGTATGTCTGTTTTTCGTGGGGCTGCAGGTCTACCGCCTGGTCGGCGGGCACGTGCCGCACATCCCGCGCACGCCGGGGGCCGGCCGAACCACCGGGCTGGTAGCCGGGGTGCTGTCCACGATGGCCAATTCGGCCGGGTCCATCGTGAATATCTACCTGCTGGAACAGCAACTGGACAAGAGCCTGATCGTGGGCACGGCCGCCCTGTTTTTCTTTGTGAACAACCTGGCCAAGGTGCCGACGTACGTGAGCCTGGGCCTGATCAACCAGGCGACGCTGGTCGATGCGATGTGGACGATCCCCCTGATCCCCGTGGGCTCCCTGCTGGGCTACTGGCTGCACAGGCGCATTCCGGAAAAGCCCTTTGTGGTGGTGATGTACAGCGGCGCCGCGCTGGCGGCGGTGTATGCGATCTACCAGGGGGTGGTGTGACTTCGGACCGGGCCTGGTGCGTATGATCTGTGCGGAATCCCTGATGTCCCCCATGGAATGCCAACCCGACCTAAACCGTTTTGCCACTCTGGCGGAGGTGGAAGAGCTGGTCGCCTGCGCCCGCCGGGAGGATCTGGGACCGGAGGCCCGCGACCTGACCAGCGAACTGTTCATCCCGGGAGAACTCCGGGGCGTGGCCCGCTTCGTGGCCCGGCAGGCCGGATGCCTGGCCGGGGCCGCCCTGCTGCCGGTGGTAATGCGTCACTACGACGCGGGCGTCACCCTGGAAGCTCCCCTGGCCGATGGCAGCGAACTGGCGGCCGGCAGCAGCATCGCCACCATCGCCGGGCCGATGCGCAGCCTGCTGGCTCTGGAGCGGGTGGCGCTGAATTTTCTGACCCATCTTTCGGGCATCGCCAGCCTCACGCGGCGCTACGTCGATCTGGCTGCGGGCCACCGGGCCGTGATCTGCGACACACGCAAGACCCTTCCCGGGCTGCGCCACCTGGAAAAGTACGCTGTGGTGTGCGGTGGCGGCATCAGCCACCGCATGGGGCTCTACGATGCGGTGCTGATCAAGGACAACCATCTGGCCCACCTGGGGCTGGAGGATCTGGGCCAGGCCGTGCGGCTGGCCGTGGAGCGGGCCAAGACCGCCCGGCCGGCCCCTGCGTTTGTCGAGGTGGAGGTGGATAGCCTTGCACAACTGGAGCGTGTTCTGGCTTCGGGTGCCGACATGGTGCTTCTGGACAACATGGCCCCGGAGCAGATGGTGCAGGCCGTTCAAAGGCGCGACCGGATCAGGCCGGGGGTGCTGCTGGAGGCCTCCGGCGGGATCAATCTGCAGACGGTGCGGGCGATTGCCGAATCCGGGGTAGACCGCATCAGCATCGGGGCCCTGACCCACTCCGCGCCGGCGCTGGACATCGGTCTGGATGTGGTTTGAAGAAGATGCGACCCCTGCAAGGCCATCCTTCCGCCCCGGCCATCGATCCACGACTTCTGGATCTGCTGCTGAAGGCCCATCGGCCAGTGACGCTGGATGAATTGGCCGCAATTCTGGGTCGGAGCCCGCCGCAGGTTGGCGGTGAAATCCGGCGTCTGGAACAGGCGGGCTGCCGCTGGTGTGCTCATGGCGGGACGGGGTGGAAGCTGGAGGAGGCGGGCCTGGGCACCTGGGCCGATTACCTGGGCTGGGCTCTGGGCGATGCCCGGCGGCTCATCCGCGTGTACCAGCAAACGGCCAGTACGCAGGATGTGATGCGCCGGTTTCTGGAAGCCCGGGATGGCCGGGCCGATGGGGCTTTGGCCTTGGCCGATGCGCAGACCGCCGGTCGGGGGAGGCTGGGGCGGCGCTGGGTCGCGCCTCCCGGTACGGCGGTGCTGCTCAGCCGCGGCTGCGCGCAGCGCGGCTTCGGCCCCCCGGATCGCCTGGCCCTGGTGGCCGCGGTGGCCGTAGCCCGGGCCGTGGAGACCTGCGTGAGCGGGGGCGAAAGAGGGATCAGGAACCGTTATGCGGAGGACCCTCCCGGCGATTCGGCCATGGCCCCTGACCCCTTTTTCGCCCAGATCAAATGGCCCAACGACATTCTGATCGCCGGCCGGAAAGTCGCGGGGATTTTGGTGGAAAGCCTGGACCCGCAGACGGCGATCATCGGTGTGGGGCTGAACGTGTCCCTGCGGCCTGAACATTTGTCGGCCACCATGCCCGAACTGGCGCAGCGCATCACCAGCCTGAGTCTGGCCGGCTGCGCTGTGGATCGGCTGCTGGCCGCCACGGCTCTGGCAAGGGAACTGGACCGGGCCTTGGCTGAACCTTCGCTGGATTCGCTCCTGGAGGAATGGCGGCGACGCAGCATCCTCAGCGGACAGACCCTGACGGTCGCCTGGGATGGCCAGATGCTGCGCGGCCGGGCGCTGGATCTGGACCCCCTCGAGGGCCTGATCCTGCAGACCAGCAGCGGGGAAATTATCCATTTGCACGCGGCGATGACCACCATCGTTTCCGCCGGCTGATCAGCGAAGCGGTCATAATACTTTCCAAACGATCCTTCTTTTCTTGCCATGCGGTGGGGCCTAGAGTTTTCGCAGAGGCGACCCGGCCACACCGCGGCGCCCAAGAGGAACCAGCAGGGGGCACCGGCAACCATGGTCCGGTGGTGTAGGGTCGGATCGGCATCAAGTCCAAACGCGGCCTCATCACACCTTTTTGGGAGGACAACATTATGGAAACTGCTCCAGGTGGCGTTGCACCCGTGGAACCCAATTCTCCGGCCCCCGGCCCCGGTGGTACGCAAGGGGCGCCGCGCCGAAGCTGGGTCGATCTTTCGCAGATCACCGTCGGGTGGGTGGACGGGGTGCTGGGCCTGTTGCGCCGGCTGCTGCCGGCGGCACTCTATGCGCGTTGGGCGGCACTGACCGCGGCCGTGGGTCAATTGGCCCTGTTCGTGGCCGCGGCCTGGACGGTCCTGTTTGCCATCATTTTTGCCGCCAAAATGGATTCGTTCGCGATCTTTCTGGAGGGGCTGGCCGGGGCGGTCGCCCTGCTCATCGCCCAGTACACGGCCGTCAAGTTCATGGACGCGGCCCAGGTCCTGACGGCCGCCACGCCTACCGAACTGGCGACGCCGGCCTATGCGGATTGCGTGGCCCTCTTGGCGGTCATCGGCGGGGTGGTGGCCGTCATCGCCGGGATTGTGGGCGCCCTGCAGGTTGAAAACCTGGACCTGCTGTGGATCGGGCTGGTGATCGGCCTGTGGCTGGTGGGCGGCCTGGCTTGGATCTCCCTGCACCCGCGGCTGGCTAACATCACCATCACCCAAGGCACCTCAGCCGCCCAGGAGGCCATTGCCGTGGTGGGCTACGGCGTTAAAGTCATCCTCACAGCGGTGCCGCTGATCTTTGGGATCGGGGTGACCATCAGCACGCTGGCCCTGATTCTGGCGGTGCGGGCCTTTCCACAGAATTCCGGAGGCTGGCCCATGGTGCTGACTCTCTCGGGGGCGGCCTACACCGCGATTCTGCTGTTCGCGCTGGCGCCTTTCCTGGTCTACCTGGGATTCCTGATCGTTTATCTGGTGCTGGACTGGATCAATACGATCCTGCGGGCGTGCCATAAGTATCTGGTGTAAGTCTGTAGGGTGCGTGGAGCGGCGTCTTGGCCGTGGAACGCACCGGCTGAGGCTACGGACAAGCAGACGGTGCATTGCGCGACGCGGGCAGCGCTCCACGCAGCCTACCGCGCCAGGTCCAGGAGCATGTCCAAGCCGCGATCCAGCATTTGGTCATCGCAGGCGTAGCTGATGCGGAAGTGAGTATCCCGGCTGGAAAAGACGTTGCCGGGAATGATCAGGAGGCCCTTTTCCACGGCGCGGGTGCAGAACTGGGAGCCGCTCATCCCCAGCCTTTGGGGCACGGCGGGGAAAGCGTAGAAGGCCCCGCCCGGAGCGACGAGGTCGAAGGTGCCCGACAGATGCTCGATGACGCGGTTGCGTTTGCGGCGGTAGGCCTCGATGAACTCGGTCATGTCGGTGTCGTGGGCCAGCACACCGGCCACCTGGGCCATGGAGGGGGCGCACACGAAGGAGTACTGCTGGAGCTTGGTCATCGCATCGACGATGGCCGCCGGGCCCACCACATAGCCCAGACGCCAGCCGGTCATGGCATAGGTTTTGGAGTAACCGCGCAGCAGCAGGAGATTGGTGCTGTATTGGGCCGGGGAGGGGCAGCGGTCGCGCGGGGGGGTGCCGCGGCGGTCGGTTTTCTGGTAACAGAACTCGTCGTAGATCTCATCCGACAGCAGCAGGATGTTCTTGTCTTCGCAGAGCCGGGCGACCTCGCGGCACACCTGGTCCGTGGCCACCACGCCGGTGGGATTGGCCGGCGAGTTGAACAGCAGCATCTTGGTGCGCGGGGTGATATGGCGGGCCAGGCGCTGGGGGGTGAGCTGGAAATCCGGGTAGGTGTCCACCAGCACGGCCGTGCCCCCGGCCAGCGTCACCAGGTGCTTGTACATGACGAAGTAGGGATCGGGGATCAGCACCTCATCCCCCGGCTGCACGCAGCAGAGCAGGGCCAGCATCAAGCCGCCCGAGACGCCAGAAGTGATCAAGGTGGCGAACGGGGCATCCTTCCAGTTGGCGAACTCGGAGCGGATCAGCCCGGCGACCTTGTCGCGCAGCGGCTGGGTGCCCTGGGTGACGGTGTAGCGGTTAAAGCCCTGGCGGATCGCGGCTACTGCGGCCTCTTTGAGGGCCTGAGGCACATCGAAATCCGGCTGGCCGATGGAAAGGTTGACGGGGTCCTTCAGCTTGGCCGCCAGATCGAAAACCTTGCGGATGCCCGAGGCATCGATGGCTTTGAGGCGATCGGTGATGAAGGAGGAGGGGTCCATGATTAAGGGGATGACCGGTTAACGGGACGGGCGAGGTCGCAGGCGGGCAGATACATCAACAGACCGTTCTGACCAGTCAACCAGTCCACCCGTCAGCCGATCAGGCGATCCCCCCCTACTTCTTCTTGCCACCACCTTTGGCGCCCCCGGCCGCGGAGGCGGTGGCGGCCGGGGCGGCAGCCGCCGGCGCGGCGGCGCCGGGAGCGGCGGCCCCCGGAGTGGCGGCGGCTTCCTTCTTGGGGGCCGCCTTGGCGCCGGCCGAAACCTTGCGGTTGGCCACCTTCACCAGGCCCAGGGGGCTGCCGGCTTTCAGGTCGAACTTGCCCTTTTCAACCAGCTTGGCCACGCGCTCGGGGCGGGTCAGGACGTTGCGATGCTTGGCCAGGCCACCGGCGACTTTCAGGCTGCGATCCAGACTCATGGTTATCTCACTTTTGTCAATACCGTTTCCACCGCTCCGCCCTGGTACTTGGCGGCGTACATCACAACCGGAACCGTCTGCCGCCGCTGCGCGGCGTTGAACTGGCGGGCCAGTTGCTGCAATTCCCGGCCGAGCCCGGCGCAGGCGGCCGAGCCGAGTTCCTCGGGCTTAAAGCCTTGAAGAACGACCACCAGAAAAGACCGGCTATTATGCACTTTCACGGCCTCGGCTTCAACTCCCTCCTGCCAGAGGTAGGCGGTAAAGGCCGCGGCATCGGCCTGAGAAAACAC
>JAJXSS010000212.1 GCA_021784455.1 Planctomycetota bacterium | reverse complement strand
TCTCCAGATGAGAAGCCCCCGGCCTGAACGAGCCGGTTAACCGTCGTGACTGATGCGGAGCCGCAACAGAAAAAGAGCGCCGCGGGCGTCGCCGAGACGCCGGACATGTCCAATTGGCAGTTGGTGGGGCGTATGCTGGGCATTGCCTGGCTGTTTCGCTGGAGCTGCCTGCGGGTCATCCTGCTGAACGCCTGCCTGCGCGCCCTGGAACTGGCCGGGCTGGGCTTCGTGGGCATGGGCATCGACTTCATCTATCACACGGTCAAGCCGGATGCCCCGGCGCCGCGCTGGCCGTTGGGACTGCACCCGCCGGGAACCTGGACGCCGATGGCCGTGGTGGCGGTCATCGCCGTGGCGATCGTGAGCGTGGCCTTCGTGCGGGGCTGCCTGGCCAGCGCGGCCACCCTGGCGGCGGGCTACCTGATCAATAAGCAGATCGTGGTTCACCTGCGGCAGAAGGTTTACGACAAACTGCAGCGCCTGAGCTTCCGCTTCTATGATGCCAATGAAACCGGCTCCATCATCAACCGCGTGACCGGGGATGTGCAGAACGTGCGTTTGTTTGTGGATGGGGTGCTCATCCAGGGGGTGCTGCTGATCATGACCCTGGTGTTCTACCTGGTGTACATGCTCAATATTCACGTGCGCCTGACGCTGTACTGCCTGGCCACGACGCCGCTGCTGGCGGTGCTGGCCGTGACGTTTTCGCGCCTGGTCAAGCCGGCCTATCGGCGTAATCGGAAGCTTTACGACCGCATGATCACGGCCTTGTCGGAGAATGTACAGGGGGTACACGTGGTCAAAGGCTTCGCCCTGGAAGACCAGGAGGTACAGAAGTTTGCGGTAGCCAATCGCAACTTCAAGAGCCAGCAATGGTGGATCTACGGGATGGTCAGCCGGTTTGTGCCCAGCATGGGTCTGGTCACCCAGCTCAATCTGGTCATCCTGCTGGCTTACGGGGGCTACGTATTTGCCCAGGGCCAGATCACTATCGGCGGCGGACTGCTGGTATTCGCCTCGCTCCTGCAGCGTTTTTCGGACCAGGTGGCCTCGACCGCCCAGATCGCCAACAGCATCCAGCAGAGCCTGATCGCCGCCCAGCGGGTGTTTGAGGTGCTCGATGCCCCGGTGGAGATCCAGGACCCGGCCCATCCCAGGCCGCTGGGGCGGCCCCAGGGCGCCATCGTCTTTGACCACGTGACCTTCGGTTACACCCCCGAGGAACCGGTGCTGCACGAGGTGTCATTCGCGGTCCATCCCGGGCAGATCGTGGCCATCGTGGGGGCCACGGGCAGCGGCAAGAGCACGCTCATGAGCCTCATCCCCCGCTTCTACGACCCCCAGCGCGGCAGCGTGCGACTGGACGGCATCGATGTGCGGGAGATAAGCGTGGATGCGCTGCGGCGCAGCGTCGGCACTGTCTTTCAGGAGAGCTTCCTGTTCAGCAACACGGTGACGGCCAACATCGCCTTCGGACATCCCGAGGCCGACCGGGACCAGATCGAGCGCGCCGCCCGCCTGGCGGCGGCCCACGATTTCATTATGGAGCTGCCGCAGAAGTACGACACCTACGTCGGGGAACGCGGCAGCAACCTGTCGGGGGGCCAGCGGCAGCGCCTGGCTATCGCCCGGGCCGTGCTGCTGGAACCGTCCGTGCTGCTGCTGGATGATCCCACCGCGGCCATTGACCCCCAGACCGAACACGAGATTATGGCCGCGATGGAGAGCGCCATGCGCAGCCGCACCACCTTCGTGGTGGCTCACCGGCTGTCCACCCTGCAGCGGGCGGATCTGATCCTCGTGCTGGAGCACGGCCGCATCGTGCAGCGCGGCACGCACAAGGAACTGATGAAGCAAAAGGGCCACTACCAGCGTGCGGCCCAACTGCAGATCGCCGATCCCGAGAGCCTGATGCTGCTGGGCATGCGGGAGGAACTGGAATGAAGATTAACCAGGCTCCCTTGCCCACGCTGACGCAGGTCCGCCAGGAGGACGACGACGGGCCCGAACAGCGGCCGCTGGATCTGCGGCTGATCGGGCGGCTGTGGAAGTTCACGCGCCCGTATGCCGCCAAACGCAACTGGCTGTTTTTCCTGACCTCGATCCGGGGCCTGCTGCTCAACGCCCTGCCCTGGGTGCTGGCATCGGTGATCAATGGACCGATTCAGCGCAAGGATATGCCCGGCGTGTTGCGCGGCGCCCTGCTCTTTGGCCTGCTGGCCGTCGTGCTGCAATCCCTCTTCGTCTACCGGATGCGTCTGGCCCAGCAACTGGGCGAATCCGTGGTCCACGATCTGCGCAACGCGATTTTCCAACACCTGCAGCGCATGCCCATGGGCTATTTCGGACGCACGCGGCTGGGCCGGATCATCAGCCGCATCACCTCCGATGCCGAGCAGGTGCGCGTGGGGGTGCAGGATGTGCTGTACATGAGCATGGTGCAGGGGGTGCAGATGCTGGGGGCGGCCGGCTTGATGCTGTACTTTGACTGGCGTTTGTTTCTGGTGCTGCTGGCCCTGGCTCCGATCCTGTGGGCCATCAATCGCGAGTTCCGGCGCCGGCTGAGCAAGGCCTACCGCACCATCCAGGAGTCGTTCAGCCGCGTGACCTCGACGCTGGCCGAATCCGTCACCGGCATTCGCGTGACCCAGGGCTTTGTGCGCGAGGATGTGAACGCCGAAATGTTCGGGGGGTTGGTGGCGGCCCACGGCGAATACAACATGATGGCGGTGCGCACCACCGGGTTCTTCCAGCCCCTGCTGGAGTTCAACAGCCAGGTGTTCTTCGGCGCTCTGTTGGCGCTGGCGGGATACCTGATCCTCTACGGCCACAGCGGGGCGGCCACGCAACAGGAACACGCCAAGGCCCTGGTTCAGTTCTTCTTCCAGGCGGGGCTGTTTTTCGGCCCTGTGCAGGGCCTGGGCCAGCTCTACAACCAGGCCTTGATGTCCATGGCCGGAGCGGAGCGGGTTTTTCAGGTGCTGGATTCCCAACCCGACTGGGTGGACGACCCGGCCGCAACGGATATACCGCCGGTGGAGGGCCGGGTCGAGTTCCGGGAGGTGACGTTTGCCTATACGTCCGATCGGCCGGTTCTGGATGAGGTCAGCTTCCGGGTGACGCCGGGCCAGACCGTGGCCCTGGTGGGGCACACAGGCAGCGGCAAGACTACGGTCGTGAACCTGATATCCAAGTTCTATCTGCCCACCGCCGGGCAGGTGCTGATCGACGGCCGCGATATCGCCAAGGTCACCACAGCCAGCCTGCACCGGCAGATGGGGATCGTGCTGCAGACGAACTTTTTGTTCTCCGGCACGGTGATGGACAACATCCGCGTGGGCAAGATTGAGGCCAGTGAGCAGGAGATCGTGGAGGCCGCGCGGCGGCTGGATGTGCTGGACCTGCTGGAATCGCTGCCCGACGGCTTCCACACCCAGGTAGGGGAAGGGGGACGAGCGATGTCCCTGGGCCAGCGGCAGGTGATCTGCTTTTGCCGGGCCATGCTGGCCAACCCCCGGATTCTGATCCTCGATGAGGCCACCAGCAGTGTGGACACCATGACCGAGGCCCGCATCCAGAAGGCCCTGACCGTGCTGCTCAAGGGCCGCACCAGTTTCGTGGTGGCCCATCGCCTGTCCACCATCCGCCAGGCCGACCAGATCCTGGTGTTGGACCACGGCCAGATCATGGAGCGCGGCCGGCACAAGGAACTGCTGGCCACGGGCGGGATCTACGCCCACCTTTACCGCCGTTTCATCCGAGCCAGCCGCAAACCGTAGGGCACGCTCCGAACGGTGCGTTCCGAAGACTTCACGCACCCTACCCATCTTGCCCGCCGGCTCATCTTCGGCGATAACATGGCCCCTCACGTGAGTCCCTGGTCGACTCATGCGATGCTAACGAAAGGCGGTATGCCGTGGAAACCACCCTCATCATTCTCAAGCCCGATGCCGTGCAGCGGGGCCTGATGGGTCAGATCATTGATCGCTTGGAACGCAAGGGTTTGCGCTTTGTGGGTTTGAAGCTGATGCAGGTCCCGCGCGACCTGGCCGAGAGGCACTACGCCGAGCACAAGGGCAAGCCCTTCTACGATGGTCTGATCAAGTTCATCACCACCTCACCGGTGCTGGTGATGGCCATCCGCGGCGTGGATGCGGTGGCGGTTTGCCGCAACCTGATCGGTGCCACCAACGGCCGCAAAGCCGCGGCCGGGACGATCCGCGGGGATTTCGGCATGTCGGCGGCCTTCAACATGGTCCATGGCTCCGACAGCGCGGCTTCGGCCCAGCGCGAACTGGCCCTCTGGTTCAAGCCGGAGGAGCTGCACGATTTCACCCCCGCCCGCGAAGGGTGGGTGTACGATCCGTCGGATCTGAAGTAGGGCGCGCCATGGCGTGCCTTTGGCTGCCTGGGCACATCATCGGTTCGGCCCTGGCCGAACGTATTCGCACGCGACGGGTGTTCTGCAAGTTGGGCGGGCATGCAATAGCATGCCCTACAATCCCGCGATTTTCGCGGTGGCGGCGTAGTCCTTGCCACCGGTCGATCCGCCCAGGGAAGTGACACAGCAGGCGGCGGCGGCGGTGCCCAGGCGGCCGGCCTGGTCCAGGGGCAGATCGCGGCACAGACCGGCGATCAGGCCGCCCAGGAAGGAATCCCCCGCTCCGGTGGTGTCCACCACGGGGCCCGGCGGGGTGCAACTGGGGACGGACATGTACTGGCCGGCCTGGGGCGAAAGCAACACGCCGTCCTTGCCGCCCAGTTTGACCCCCAGGATTCCGGGGGCGCCGCACCCCCGGAAACAGTCGATGATGCGCTGCGGGTCGGATTCACCGGTCTGATGCTTCCCTTCATTTAGGGAAGGCACGTACAAATCCAGGTGCGGCAGAATCCGGTTCAGGGGCTGCATGGTGCCGCCGCTGCCGGCCGCATCCAGGGCCGTGTGGCATCCGCTGGCCCGGATACGGCGGAAGATGTCGGGCAGATCCGGCTCCAACTGCGGCATCAGGCTGTAGTAGCCCAACAAAAACCAGCGGCAGCGGGCCAGATGATCGAGCTGGCCCAAGATCATGGACTTGTCCATCAGTTTGGGGGCGCCCACGCAGTGCAGAAAACTGCGCTCACCCCCGGCCGCGGGATCGATGACCACCACGGTGGTGCTGGTGGCGCCGGTGGGATGGGTCAGCAGGCCCGCGGGGTCGATCTTCTCGGCCGTGCAGATACCGCGCAGCACGGAGCCCCAGGCATCATCACCCACATAGGTCAGCAGGCCCACGCGCAGGCCCAGGCGGGCCATGGTGGCTCCGGCATTCAGGGTAATGCCCCCGGCCACGGCCTTGAGCGGCTCAACCTGATGCAGCACGCCTTTGCCGATCGGCCGGTCCAGCGTCACCGGGCGGCACAGAAGATCCAGGACGCACGATCCGGCCACCATGCAATCCAGTTCTGGATTCATGATGGGGATCATCGCCAAGCCGGCAACGGCCGTCAAACGCCTTGGTCAGGGCTGTTCCTGCCAGGTGAAAGAGGGGCTCGATGAGGCTGAGGAACCGCCGCTGGCGCCCCCGTGGACATCGGCGTGAAATTTCGCCGACCCCGTCAAGGTGCACTGCTGGCCCCCGAACGTGCCGTAAAACTGGGTCGCACCCGTAAGCGCCAGATCACCCTGGGGGTTGACCACCTGGGCGCACAGCCCGGACGAGCCCGAAACCGAAACGGATGGCGAGGAAGAACCCGTCATCTGGATCCGCAACCGGGTGGGGTCTCCCGAATCGGTGTTGATCTGAGAAGCACCGGAGGCGGAAAAGTTCCCTCCTACAAACAACTGCAGGCTGGAACCCGGACCAATGATGATCTGGGAGCTGCTGGTCAGATTCACATCCGAATCACATTGGATCACCACATGGCCCGTCACGTAGATGGTGGAATGGTTGCCCGACAGCGTCAAGGAGCCAAAGTGCTGATTGGTGGAAAACGTAATACTGGTGTTCTTGACCGTCTTGTTGCCTGCGGATGACGGCAGCCCGGACGGCAAGGGGTCATTGGTGATGGCCACCGCCTGAGCCAGGGCCTGGGTGGTCCCGGTGACCGCGGATGTTCCCGAGGTGTATACGACGGTACTCGGATTGGCCCCGGGCCCGACGTAGGCGCTGCCGTTAATTGTCGAACTGCCCGTCAGGCTGATGGTTCGGGCGGCTGTCGAGTTGGTGGAAACAAACAGGGACGGCAGCCCCCGGTTCGTGCCCCCGTAGGGTCCCTGGGAAGAGTCAAAGCCGTCCACGCTCGCGGAACCGGAAAGGGCGATACTGCCGGTGACTGCCAGGGACGGGCCACCGCCGCCGCTACTGCCGGGAGTGATCAGGGCCCGTACCTCGTGCGTCACCCCGTGATACTGGGCGAGAACCGTCAGCGTCGCCGGGTCGGTTGTGTTGTTGGTCAGGTTACCATCGCCCTGGAGCACACCATTGACATACTCCCCGTCTACGAGTTGGATGGTGTAGTTGCCCCCCGCCAGGGAATAATCCGTCACGCCGTCAAATCCTGCGCTGTCCGACCGCCAATTTGCATCCGCGCTGATGTGGTGGAGGCCCGCCGCCAGGGCGGATTCCGCAATATAACGGGCGACATTATGCCAGCGCACGTTTTCCTCAATGCCGGTGGAGGTGGACTGCCCGGCCAGAAAGGTGACCGCGAGAATGACCGCCATCACCATGGTGATGATGACCAGGAGCATGGCCATGCCGCGGTTGCGAGAGTCAGCTCGGTGCGGGGCGAGTCTGCCATCCAACCCCTGAACCGCAGCAGCCGGGCGGTGCCGGCCCCCCGGCAAGCCCCCCCTTTCACGGATTTTCCAGCAACTTCTCATGACCCCTTTCCCCCTTCATTGTGGCCCCGCCCCCAGTACCATCCGCCACCCGACCAGTGCCAGCCGTAGCCATTGGTGGAATCTGCGTCCTGACTGTCACCAGAAGAAGCGTTATTCGTGGTCCCATCCGATGAGGAACTGGAAGTGCTGGCCGGGATGACTCCGCCGGATGAGGGCTCGCGCAAAGCCGCGGCGCCGACCATCAGGACCGACTGCGCCTGGGTCTGCAGGGTCGCCTGATAGCTGATGAGCGTGGCCGACTCAGCGCTGGCAGGATTGACACTGAAACTCATCGCCGTGATCCCGGTGGCCCAAGGGGTGGCGGGGAACCAGGTCTGGCCCTTGAGGGTGGTTGTGATCTGGTTGAAATCGCTGGACAAGGGGTAGGCGATATCGACGGTCTGGATCTGCTGGGGCGTCCAGTTCCCCGGGAACGCCGCCTCATAGGAGACAAGCTGGTCCTGCGGGCTGTCCCACTCGATGCGGCGCATCTCGGAGATGTTCACCTGTCCGTCACCGTTGGCATCGGCCATCCAGAGCACGATGTAGTTATTGCCGACCGCCAGAACTTTGATTGAGGAGCGTGCGGCGGCCGACAGGCGGCCTTCGATGACCGCCTGGCGCACGGTCAAGGCACGCAGGTCATTGCGCGCGGCCGTGGCCTGGGCCACGGAAAACAGCAAGCTGGACGCGAACGA
>JAJXSS010000211.1 GCA_021784455.1 Planctomycetota bacterium | reverse complement strand
ACATCTTGGCCCAGGAAAATCCAGCCCACCGCCCCCAGCACCATGACGGTCGAGCAGATCACGAGGATGGGTTTGCGGCCCACGCGGTCCATGATGCGGCCCCAGAAGGGATAGGCCACCATTTGCACCATCAGGGGCACGGCAATGATCAGCATCTGGGCCTGCATGTTGCTGAGCCTGGCCACATCCAGGGCATAGAGCCACACATACTGACCCACGAAGACCATGGCCACGTTAAAGACGAACTGAAAACCCAGAAAGCGGCGGAAGTTGGCATCCTTCCAGGGCGTGCTGAACAGGCGCCACAGGTCCGTGGCGGGCATGGGACGCGGCGGAAAGTCGTCGCGGATAGGCACGTAACACTGGATGTCGCAGGCCCCGATCAGGCCCGCGGCGGCCAGGATGAGGCTGCACACCGTCAGCACGGCGCCGGGGGCCTGGCCCTGCGACCGCGTGGCCACATCCAGCAGCCAGCCGATACCGACCGTGGCCACAATGCCCACCAACTGACCCACGAGATTACGGAAACCGAAATACCGGCCACGCAGCCGGCGGGGGATCACATCCGTCATCCAGTTCATCCAGGCCACGGTGCCCCCCGCGTTGGCCGCCCAACTGAGCGTCAGGAGCGCCAGGAGCAGCAGCCACCAGCGCGAGCCGATGTCGGGCACGATCCAGGGGATCGCCGCCACCGCCACCCAGAGCAGGCGATGCAGCGTCGAAAGCCAGTAGAAGATGGGCTTGCGCCCCCCACGGCGTTCCAGATACCAACTGACGGGCAACTGGAAAACCGCCGCCGCCACCGGCAGCAGGGCGATCAGCCCGAAGGCCCAGTCCGGCGTGTGCAGGGCCTGGGCGAAGCGCGTCATCACCGCGCCGTTGATGGTAAAGGCCCACGTGGCGCCAAACAGCCAGGCCACCGTGACCAGCCGCAGGTCATGGCGCAGGCGCGGCTGGCGCGGAGCCCCCGCAGGTTCGGCTGCAACATCCACCTTGGCAATATCAGAAACGGCCATGGTGTTCCGTGGAGTCTACGCTGGGCGGAAATCGACCGGATGCATGGTATCGCAACCGAGCACGGGAACAACCCCGCTGGCTCGGGCCGTTCCCCCCGCCAAATGACACAAGCAAAGCGGGAGTACAATGCCCCCATGACCTACACCCCCGCCGCCGCGCGTTACGACAATGCCCCGAAAAACTGGTTCCGCCGCTGCGGCCGCTCCGGCCTGATGCTGCCGGCCATCAGCCTGGGCTGCTGGCACAATTTCGGAGGCCCCCTGGAAGGCCATAGCGAAGCCGACTGGCACGAAAACTGCCGACGCATGCTCTTTGCCGCTTTTGATGCGGGGATCACCCACTTCGACCTGGCCAACAATTACGGCCCGCCCCCCGGAAGCGCGGAAGAACGCGTGGGGAGGATTCTGAAAGAGGATTTCGCCGCCTACCGCGATGAACTGATCATCTCCACCAAGGCCGGCTACCGCATGTGGGACGGGCCTTACGGCGAGTGGGGCTCGCGCAAATACCTGCTGGCTTCCCTGGATGCCTCGCTCAAGCGCCTGAAGCTGGATTACGTGGACATTTTTTACAGCCATCGCCCCGACCCGCCTGCCTCCGGGGGCGCCCCCGGAGGTACCCCTCTGGAAGAGACGCTGGGGGCGCTGGATCAGGCGGTGCGCTCGGGCAAGGCCATCTACGCCGGCATTTCCAGCTACCGGGGGGCGGCCACGGCCGACGCCCTGGCCACCTGCGAGCGCCACGGCCTGGCCAAGCCCATCATCCACCAGCCCAACTACAACCTGCTGGACCGCTGGATCGAGCCCGACCTGCTGCCGGTCACCGAGCGCTTCGGGCTGGGGGTGATCGCCTTCTGCCCCCTGGCCCAGGGCCTCTTGACCGACAAGTATCTGGCGGGCATCCCCGAGGGCTCGCGGGCGGCCACCAAGACCGGGTTCCTGCGGCCGAACCAGATCACGCCGGACAAGCTGAACAAGGTGCGCGCCCTCAACGACGTGGCCCAGGCCCGCGGCCAGTCACTGGCTCAGATGGCGCTGGCCTGGACGCTGCGTCTGCCGGCGGTGACCAGCGCCCTGATCGGCGCCAGCCGGCCGCAGCAGATTCTGGAGAACGCGGCGGCGGTGCCGAAGGCCGATTTCAGCGCTGAAGAACTCAAGAAGATCGATGCCATCCTCAAGAGCTGACCGGCCCGGCCCCCGGATCAACGCGGGCCTCTGTCCTCAACGAACTGCGACAACCGGCAAGCGATCCTGGCCAGGAAAGAGCACGGAAGAGCGTGCCCAGCGAAGACCATGACCCCGGGGTCACGGCTTATCCGTGCCTCAGGCGGCGGGCCGGACGCGGGGGGCAAAGACACGCACGCAGTTGCGCCCGGCGGCCTTGGCGGCGTAGACCCCCTGGTCGGCCGCCCGCACGAACTGATCGACCCGCTCGAACACGCCCCTCTGGCACGCGGCCACGCCCATGCTCACCGTCACCCGCAGGCGCAGCCCTTCGTCGGTGGCGATGGGGCTGGAGGCAATCAGGCCGCGGGCCGTTTCGGCCAACTGGGCGGCCCCGATGCGGTCCACCCCCGGAAGCACCACGGCAAATTCCTCTCCGCCGTACCGGGCCACGACGGCGGTTTCCGGCATGGCCTTGCGCAGCAGGCCCGCCACTTCCACCAGCACGCGGTCGCCGGCCTGGTGGCCGTGGGTGTCGTTGACGCTCTTGAACCGGTCGGCGTCCACGATGATCAACGACAAAGCGCTGCCCGCGGCCTGCCAGGCCTCGAAGGAATCGGCGATGGCCTGGTTGAAGCGGCGGCGGTTGGCCACCCCGGTCAGGGGGTCCGTGGTGGCCTGCTCGGCCAGGGCCTTGTTCCGCTTTTCCAGTTCCCCGGCCTCGCGCTGCTGGAGCAGGCTGATCTGCAAGAGGGCCTCGTTGGCCCGGGCCAGGATATCCTCGGCATCGCCCAGAGAGCCCGTAGGCAGGTCGAACAGGCGGCGCACCTCGACGGTGTTCTTGTGGATGGCGGCCAGCAGGGGCTCGCATCGCTCCCGCGGAAGCTGGAACCATGATTGTGCCAACTGGAAGTACTGATCCAGCACCCCGCCGGGGTTGGCCATCATGAACACTTCCGCCACACGATTGCCCAGCATCGTGCAGCGCACGATGGGCAACAGCTCTTCCGGGCAACCTTGCGGCTCCTCGTGGTAGCGAATGGGGGCGATCAGCACGGGGGGCAGCTTCCACGATTCCGCCAGCGCGGCCCCGACTTCGCTGTGGTCGGCTTGCAGGTTCTCGGTTTCGATGCGGGACAGCCGGCGGTGATTCTCGCCGGCTTCGATCACCAGGCGGCCGTAAGGTTCGCCCAGGGCCTGGGCCATGGCCAGCATGCCCAGATCCTGCAGCAGCCCGCCCAGAAAGGCCTCTTCCTGTTGGGGCAGGCCGATTTCGCGGGCCAGGGAACGGGCGGCCACGGCCGTGAACAGGCTGCGCTTCCAGAACGCCAGATGGTCGATCTGGTTGTCGCCGGCTTCCTTCAGCTTGTTGACCAGGGAAAAGCCCAGGGCCAGCGTCCGCACCGAGTTCAGGCCCAGGATCACCAGGGCATGGGAGATGGTGCCGATGGGCTGACTCTGGCCGTAAAAGCTGGAATTAACGGTCTTGAGAATCTTGCTCGCCAAGGCGGGGTCGTGGCTGATGGTGTTGGCGATCTGGCGGATGTTGACATCCGCCTGCTGCACAAGTTCGATCACCTCGATGGCAATGGCCGGCAGGCTGGGCAACCGGGGTGAGCGGAGGACTTGTTCCAAGACCTTCTGGTTCATGCGGCCGGCTCCCCCCACTCGTCTTGAACTTCACGCAACCGTCCTCCGGGGCGACGGGTGTCGGCCCACGGCATCGGCAGCAAACGCCCCGGCCCCTTCTGTGGATCGTCCGCCAGCCCGGTGGACTTGAGTCCGATTTGCGCTCCCAACGCGCTTGGCTGGGCTGCCGGGGCCCTGAATGGGACGTTGCCTTCCACGCATGTTCGTACTATGTTTGGATTATGGCCCGGCCGGCACATTATCGGAATCCGCCACCGCAAGAGGAGGGCTATGCGGATGCCCTGATCCCCGCCGCCCCGGGCAAGGCCCCACGCGGGCGGGCCGCCGGCCTGAACCCCGCCAATCGCTTTGCAACCACCCGGCTCCACGTGCTGGGGGAACACTGGGATGCGGCCGGGAGCGAATCTGCCGGACAGGTTCAGACCCACATCCTGCCCGACAAGACGCAACATCTCATTAATCGTGTGGATTCGCCGGATGTGGGCTTCGACTGGACGCTGAACCCCTACCGGGGCTGCGAGCATGGTTGCATCTACTGCTATGCCCGGGCCTATCACGAGTACCTGGGCTATTCCTGCGGCTTGGACTTCGAAACCCGCATCCTGGCCAAGCTGGAGGCTCCGCGCCTGCTGCGCCGGGAACTGGCGGCCCCCTCCTGGCGCGGCGAAACCATCATCATGTCGGGCATCACCGACTGCTGGCAGCCCCTGGACCTGAAGTTGAAGCTGGCTCGGGCCTGCCTGGAGGTGCTGGTGGATTTTCGCCAGCCGGTGGCCCTGATCACCCGCAGCCGCCGCATCCTGCGCGATCTGGACCTGATCCAGGAACTGCACCGGCACCGCGCGGTGCGCGTGAACCTGAGCCTGACCACGCTGGCCCCTCGCCTGGCCGCGAAAATGGAGCCGCGGGCCAGCGCCCCCCAAGAGCGCCTGAAGGCCATCGCAGCCCTGGCCAAGGCGGGCGTGCCGGTAATGGTGATGGTGGCGCCGGTCATTCCGGGCCTGACGGACCGGGAGATCCCGGCCATCCTCCAGGCCGCGGCCGAAGCCGGGGCCCATTCGGCCGAATACGCCCTGGTGCGCCTGCCCTATCAGGTCAAGGCCCTCTTCCTGGACTGGCTTAAACGCGAGCAGCCGCTCCAGGCCACCCGTGTCGAGAGCCTGATCCGCGGCATGCGTTCAGGCCAGCTTTACGACTCCCGTTCCGGCATCCGCAACACCGGCCAGGGCGTGCTGGCGAAGCAGATTCAGGATGTGTTCCAGCTTTACGCCCGGCGCGCCGGCTTGGATAAGCCGCTGCCCAAGCTGAATCACGCCGCGTTCCGCAAGCCCGCGTCAAATGGGCAGATGGACCTGTTTGGCACGTAGGTCCGCGCCGGCCCGGAATTTTCTTTGCAGGTTCGTCCCCGGCCGATACCCGCCACCCCGTGACCGCAAAAGCGCGCGGCCAAAACCAAGCCTGCCCGGCCGCCGCGCAAAGACTCCACCTGAGGCAAAAAAGGGTGGCGGGCCAGGCCCGGGTCGCGTCCGGCCCATCTGCCAGAGCCGCAGGCCTGAATGACGTTCATGCCGCATCGGCAGGCGGGCTGTAACGCCTGTACGGTCCGTACTGGATTAGGGCCGGTATTCTGCCGATAAGAGTCAGGAAAGTGTTAAGAGCTTCTGCGCGCCGCAGAAGCGCACGACTTTTGCTACAGGTGTCCGCACGGGGCGCCCAAACGCCCCTACAATACGAACAAGGAAGGAGGGTGTTGCGGCCGAGCGTGCGTTGTCGGGACACGCCCGGAGCAGCCCCTGAGAGTGACCTGATGTTTGAACGATTCACGGACCGTGCCCGCAAAGTCATGGCCCTGGCCAACCAGGAAGCCCAGCGCTTCAACCACGAGTACATTGGCACCGAGCACATCCTGCTGGGCCTGGTCAAGGAGGGCTCGGGAGTGGCGGCCAACGTGCTGCGCAACCTGGATGTGGACCTGCGCAAGGTCCGCATGGAGGTGGAGAAGCTGGTCAAATCCGGTCCGGAAATGCCCACCATGGGCAAGCTCCCCCAGACGCCCCGGGCCAAGAAAGTCATCGAATACGCCATCGAGGAGGCCCGCAACCTCAACCACAACTACGTGGGCACCGAGCATCTGCTGCTGGGCCTCTTGCGCGAGCGCGAAGGCGTGGCGGCCCAGGTGCTGACCAACCTGGGCCTGAAACTCGAGGAAGTCCGCGAGGAGATCCTGACCTTGCTGGGCGCCGGGGTGGAACCGGAAGAAGGTTCACCGGCCCGGTCGGGCTCACCCCAGGGTGAAGGTGCGGGGGCCCCGGGCGATCCGGGGGCGGCGACCGCCAAGCCCAAGAGCAAGACCCCGGCCCTGGACTCCTTTGGCCGGGACCTCACCGAACTGGCCTCCGAAGGGCAGCTTGATCCGGTGATCGGCCGGGAGAAGGAAATCGAGCGCCTGGTGCAGATCCTCTGCCGCCGCACCAAGAACAACCCGGTGCTGCTGGGCGAGGCCGGTGTGGGCAAGACCGCCATCGTCGAGGGCCTGGCCCAGAAAATCGTGGGCAAGGATGTGCCCGAGATCCTGTCCGACCGCCGCATCGTGGTGCTGGACCTGGCCATGATGGTGGCCGGCACCAAGTACCGCGGCCAGTTCGAGGAACGCATCAAGGCCGTCATGAACGAGGTGCGCCGGGCCAAGAACGTGATTCTGTTCATCGATGAACTGCACACCCTGGTGGGAGCCGGCGGGGCCGAAGGCGCCATCGATGCCTCCAACGTCTTGAAACCCGCTCTGTCCCGCGGGGAGATCCAGTGCATCGGGGCCACCACCCTGGACGAGTACCGCAAGTACATCGAGAAGGATGGGGCCCTGGAGCGGCGCTTCCAGACCATCATCGTCGAGCCGCCCAGCAAGGACGAGACGGTCAAGATCCTCTTGGGCCTGCGCGACCGCTACGAGGCCCACCACCGGGTGCAGATCACCGATGAGGCCATCCGCCAGGCCGTGGAGCTTTCCACCCGCTACATTTCCGGCCGGGTGCAGCCCGACAAATCCATCGATGTGATCGACGAGTCGGGGGCCCGGGTGCGGCTCAAGAGCATGAACAAGCCGCCCCAGCTCGCGGAAATCGAGGAGCAGATCGAGCGGCTGTCCATCGAGAAGGATGAATCGGTCAAGGCCGCCGACTACGAGCGGGCGGCCGAGCTGCGCGACCAGGTGGAGGCGCTGCGGCGCAAGAAGGAGCAGATCCAGAAGGACTGGAAGAACCGCGCCAAGGAAGTGGATGGTGTGGTGGATGAAAACGTGGTCTGCGAAGTGGTCAGCAAGATGACGGGCGTGCCGCTGACGCGCCTGGAGAAGCAGGAATCCGAGCGCCTCCTCAAAATCGAGGAGGACCTGCACAAGAAGGTGGTCAGCCAGGACGAAGCGGTCAAGGCCGTGGGCAAGGCTATCCGCCGGGCCCGCGCCGGCCTCAAGGACCCGCGACGGCCCATGGGCTCGTTTATCTTCGTGGGCCCCTCCGGGGTGGGTAAGACGCTTTTGGCCAAGACCCTGGCCGAATTCATGTTCGGCGATGAGGAAGCCCTCATCCGCATCGACATGAGCGAGTACATGGAGAAGCACAACGTCAGCCGCCTGATCGGCGCCCCGCCGGGCTACGTGGGCTATGAGGAAGGCGGCCAGCTCACCGAGCAGATCCGCCGCCGGCCTTACTCGGTGGTGCTGCTGGACGAGATCGAAAAGGCCCACCCCGATCTGTTC
>JAJXSS010000210.1 GCA_021784455.1 Planctomycetota bacterium | reverse complement strand
AAAATCGAAAATTCCCTGCCGGCCGTCCGTAACCCAGGCGTGTGGCAACAACCCAACCCGGGGGAGTCAGGATGACGATCATGGCGCGATTCCGTTTCAGACTGGAAACCGTGCTCAAACAGAGGCCGGTGGTGGAAGATGAATGCCAGCGTGAATTGGCGAAGGTCATGCGTTTTAGGATGATGCTGATGGATCAGCTCAAGCAGATGCAGCAGACCATCAGCCAGTCCAAGCGTGATCTGGCGGGGGGGCTGGTGGGGCGGGTGGATCTGGATCGGGTCGGGCAGTTCGCCCGCTACGCGGGGCAGTCGGTGGTGCGGGCCCAGGAGATCGTGCAGCGTCTGGCCGTGCTGGAGCGGCAGGTGGCCGCGGCCCGCCAGAAACTGCTCCAGGCCACGGCCGCCCGCAAGGCCATGGAGCTGCTGCGTGACCGCCACCGGCAGGAATGGATCCACCAGGAAAATCGCCGTGAAACGGCCGAAATCGACGATCTGGCGGGGCGGGCCTACCTGCGCCAACTGGCCGTGGGCGTCGAGAACTAACCACGAAGTCACCAAGACACGAAGAAGAGGAAGAGAAAAGTGGAACCCCCAAGATCGCCAAGGACACCGAGACAAGAAAGAAGCAAGATTTAAGGGGAGTCTCAAATTCGGATTTCCGCCTGGTGCTCTTGGTGTTCTTGGCGATTCAATTTTCTTCTTCGTGACTTCGTGTTTTCGGGGTTTACTCCGCCGGAGGCTCTTATGCTGAAAACCTTGTGGAAAGCCGTGGTGGCCCTTTTGATCATCCACGTTCTGGCCTTGGCCGGCCTGCTGACCTGGCTCTGGCAGAGCGGACGGCTGGATGAGGCCCGTGTCCACCGCATTGTGGACATGCTCAAGACCACGGTGGCCCAGGAAACAGCGAAGGACGCTGCGGCCAAGGCCGCCGCCCAGCAGGCCCAGGCCGCGGCCGAAAATGCCCAGCGTCTGATGGGCCTGGGCCAAGCCACGCTCCTGGGCGGCAACCAGCTTGCCACCGATGCCCGGGACCGGGAAATCTTCCGTCAGCAGGTCGAGCGCATGGAACGCGAAAAGCAGGACCTGATGCGGCAGATTCAGGTGGCCCAGGACACCCTGACCAAGCAGAAGGCGGATTTTGAAGCTCAGCAGGCTGCTTTTCAAAAGGCGGTGGAAGTCGAGGTCAAACGCCGCAGCGACCGCGATTTCCTGCAGGCGGTGCAGATGTACGAGCAACTCAAGGCGTCCCAGGTCAAGGCCATGTTTCAGGATTTGATCCAGCAGAACCAGGTTCATCAGGTGGTGGACTACCTCGCGGCCATGCAGGTGCGCAAGGCCGCGGCCGTGCTCAAGCAGTTCACCACGCCCCAGGAGATCGTCCAAGCGACGGATCTGGTACAGCGTTTGCGGACTCGAGGCGTGGATGTGCTCGGTCAAACCGGCGCATCAGCCCCCGCGAGCGCAGCGGGCCAGACCAGCAAGCCAGGCGGCTCCTCATGAATGTCAGTCTGAACAGCCTCGTGCTATCCGACCTCTTTCAAGCGCAGGCGATCAGCACCAATCCGGGATCGGCAGGCGACCCTTTCGCACTGAATTCCCCGCAGAACTCCATGGCCGGTGCTGCCGGCGGCGTGACAGGCGCCCCGGCGGGCGCGATGGCTTTGGCCCTGCCAACCCCAGGCGGTGCCTCGACGGGTTTCCTGGCCGGTAATGCCGGATGGGGGGCCGACAGCGGGGGCTTTCAGCAGGCCCTGCGACAGGCCGATGCCCGGCAAGAGCTGCGCAGGCCGGATTCGGGATTGCGCTCCACACCGCGCAAAGCCGATCGGCCGGCGGCTCAAACAAAGCCCGATAAGAAAGATTCCGCCGCGCCATCTTCCGAGGGGGAATCGTCCACATCAGACACGACAGCGGCGCCGCAGGGGGACGCCGGGGCCCAACCGGCCGCCGGCGATTCCCTCCATGCCCCCGGCGCGGACCCCTCGGCCAACCCGCCCAAGATGCAGAAAGGCGATGCGGCCGCCCCGGCGGACAAAGGCCAGGACAAAGCGTCTCCCGAGGCCCAAAGCCCCAACCCCATCAGCGCCGGCCAGGCGGCCCAGCCGGCCGTGCTTGCCGCCGCCGCCGCGGTCCAGACCGCACCGGGCAAGACCTCTGCCGGGGCCGCCAGCCCGGTGGACGGCAGCACTACCAGCGGTTCAACCGGTCAAGGCCCGACCGCGTCGCAGGCTACATCCGGTGAGGAGCAGGCCGGGGCGTCAGCGGCCAAGGGATCTTCCCGCGGCCACGAGGTGGGCGGCACGCAGGGGCAGGCGCAGGCCCTGGCGACCGGTGGCGATCCGCCCGGTGGGTCTGCGGGCGGTCCATCGGCAGCGCCGGCCGGGGCTCTTCATGATGGCAAGGGCCAGGGACAGGGCCAGATGCCCAGCCAGACTTCGACCCCCGATAACAGCGGCAATCCGCAGGCGGCGGCCAATGCCTCGGCGGCCGTCTCCAGTCCTGGGGTGACACCAGCGGCCAACCCCGTGATCGCCGCGGCCGTTGCGGCTCAGAACGCCCCTACTGCTGCGGCCAGCGGCGGTCCCGATGCCAAGACCCGGCCGCCGGCGATTGGACCCAGCCCGGGCGGGCCGGCCACGGCCAATCCCCTGGAGGGATCGCTGTCGGCGCTGGGGACCGGGCCTGCCTCCAGTTCAACCGGTGGGCCCACGGCCCGGGCGGATGCGGCCGGTGGCACGCCGCAGCCCGCCGCCGCACCGACGACGACCGATGTCAACGTGGCGCGCATCGCCCGCGGGCTGCAGACGGCCTTGGCCCAGCGCGGCGGCACCCTATCCCTGCGTTTGACGCCCCAGGATATGGGCACGGTGCGGATTGACCTCAGTGTGCAGAACGGTGTGGTGTCGGCCAGCCTGACCGCCGAGCACGAAGCGGTCCGCAATCTCCTGGGGCAGGATCTGGGCCAGTTGAAGAGCGCTTTGGAGAGCCGCGGGCTGACAGTCGGCCGGCTGGAGGTCCAGACGCAGGCGCCGCCGGCCCAGGCTCCCTCGGGGCCGACGCCGCAACAGAATTATGCCGGGGGCGACGGTCGCAGCCGGGGGCAGTTCACCCAGCAGGGGTTCTCGCAGTCATCCGGGCAGCAGGGCGGCAGCCCGCGGGATGGCCGCCGGCCCGATTCGTTCCAGGATCAGTTACTGAACATGGTCGCCTAAGACCAGGGAGGTTGATATGTCCACCGCATCTATCGGTAATGTTGCCAGTTCCACCGGCGCCGCCAGTCCGGGGGCCAATGGCTTGTCCGCCATGAGCAGCGGCCAGTTCCTGCAGATCATGCTGCAGGAACTTCAGAACCAGGACCCGCTGTCGCCCCAGGACACCAGCACGTTGATGAACGAGATCGGCAGTCTGAACACCATTCAGAGTCAGTCGAGCCTGCAAAGCATGATCCAGTCGCTGGTCACCCAGGAGCAGATCGGTTCGGCCGGGAACCTGATCGGCAAGATGGTGGCCGGGCTGGACGCCAACAACAACCAGATCTCGGGAAAGGTCACGTCGGTGCTGGTGCAGAACGGCCAGGCCATGCTGCAACTGGACAACGGGTCCACCCTGGCCGTGGATCACGTGACCCAGATCGCCAACCCAACGGCCGCCACCGCCGGCACCAACGCCGGTACGGCCTCGTAGCACGCCGGTTCGGGCCAGCCCGAACGCCTCTGTGGACTCGTGACTGGTGACTGGTGACTGGTGACTATTAACGCCCGCTGCTATGGGAACAAGCCAGGATCTATTACGCATGCTCGAACCGGCCGTGCGGCCGGGAAACCTGCCCGCCCCGGGCGTGCGTGGCCCTGCGCCCATCGAGCAGCAGAGCTTTGAAGAATTGCTCCATCAGGCACAGCAGACCGAAGGGGGAACGGCCGGGGCGGACCGCACGCCGGCGCCGGCCGCGGCCGTAACCCACCCACCGGGCCTTGGCGGCCTGAGCGGGGTGGACCACATCGAGAATCCATTCCTGCGCACCATCGTGGGGGGCGGCGCCGGTCCAACCCGGACGGATGGAAACCTCTGAATCACAGGCCCCGGCGGAATTTCCCCCGGGCCAGGGAGTTGAACCATGGGACTTACCTCAGCACTGTATACGGGCCTGTCGGGGCTGGTTGCCAACTCGGAGTTGATGAGTGTCACAGGCAACAACATCTCGAATGTAAACACCACCGGCTACAAGGCCTCGTCCCTGTCCTTTGAGACCCAGATATCCCAGCAGCTCACGCAAGGGTCTGCCCCCACCTCCGACATGGGCGGTACCAACCCCACAGAGATCGGCTTAGGTGTCCAGATCGGCGGCACCACCCGTAATTTCTCCAGTGGCAACGTCACCCCCACCGGCGTCAACTCCGATGTGGCCATTCAGAACAACGGCTTTCTGGTGATGAATTACGGCACCTACACCCGCTATAGCCGGGATGGGAACCTCAGCCTGGACCAGAACTTCAATCTGGTCAACTCGACCGGCGGCAAGGTGCAGGGCTACGGTATCGACAGCAATTTCAATGTCGTGGACGGCGCCCTCCAGGACATCAACATCCCTGTGGGCGTCATGACCCTGGCCCAAGCCACCCAGAACGTGACCCTGGGCGGCAATCTGAACGCCGGCGGTACTGTGGCCACGCAAGGGACGCTCATCACCTCGGGGGAACTGCACTCGGCTGCCGGCTCGGCCGCGGGCGTCAACGATGCCAGCGCCACCACCAGCCTGACGAGCCTCTACGCCACCGGGGGCAGCACGCCCCTGTTCAACACGGGGGATGTCATTACCGTTTCCGGCGCCACCAAGGGCTCGACCACGCTCACCACCCACACCTTCCGCGTCGATACCTCGGCCGGTACACCCCCCGCCGACGCCTACGGCACCACCCTAGGGGACTTCACTAACTTCCTCCAGAACGCCCTGGGGATCGACACCTCCGTCGGCGGGGCCGGCGTCACCGTCAGCGGGGGCCAGATCACCGTGACCGGCAACAGCGGCACGGCCAATGATCTGGTCCTGAATTCCGGAAACGTCCTGGATAACGCGGGCAGCAGCCCCAGCCAGCCGTTCACCTTCAGCAAGGCCCAAGCGGCCAACGGGGAGAGTGTGGCCACCAGCTTCGTGGCCTATGACTCCCTGGGCAACCCCCTGAACATCGACGTCACGGCGGTACTCACCAACAAGGACAACACCGGCACCCAGTGGGAGTTCTACGTCCAATCCGATCAGAACACCGGCCCATCCCGGGTGGTTTCCGAGGGCACCCTGTCGTTTGACACCAACGGACAGCTCACCGGGTCCACCGGTTCCAGCTTTTCCATCTACCGCGATGGAACCGGCGCCTTGTCGCCCCAGCCGATCACGCTGAAATTCTCCAACCAGAACGGTGCCCTGTCGGCCCTGACGGATACGGCCAGCAACCTGACGTCCTTGTCCCAGGATGGCTCGCCCATCGGCACTTTGCAGGATTACTCCATCGGCAGCGATGGCACTATCATGGGCAAGTTCTCCAACAGCCTGATGCGCCCGCTGGGGCAGATCGTGCTGGCCACCTTCACCAACCCGCAGGGCCTGGTGGACAATGGCACCAACCTCTACTCTTCCAGCGTGAACTCCGGCACGGCTCAGGTCCACACCCCCGGCAGCGGGGGGGCCGGCACCCTGGTGGGCTCGGCCCTGGAACTGTCCAACGTGGACCTGTCGCAGGAGTTCATCAATCTGATCAGCGCTTCGACCGGCTTCTCGGCCTCCTCCCGCGTGCTGACCACCAGCAACCAGATGATCCAGCAGTTGATGGCCACCATCCAGTAGCCCCCTCCCGTGACCCGCAAGGTGCCTTCAGTCCGTACCGGAGGCAGGGATGACCTGCTTCCAGCCGGCCCGCGGTCAACCGTTGGCGTCACCCAACCGATAAAGGCAGTAGGCAGACTCATTCTGTCTCCGCGCTGACCAGCATCCCTCCTGTCGTTACTGGGATCCCAGCCTGCGGCGGAGCTTCTGCCCGGATCGCATGGGTGAAGGTGCATATCCCCTAGATGTGGGGGCATGGTGCCGACACCCCAACTAATGGTGGTGACGCCATGGCCAAAGAAGACGCGGGCAGGAAGGATGAAGGCAAGAAAACGGATGCTCCGGTGGCTGCGGCTCCGGCGCGGGCCGGCAAGTCCGGGGCGAAGGTGGCCATGCTGGTCTTGCTGGTGGTTGTTCTTGAAGCCGCGACCGTCGGTGTGACGATGATGTTAAGTGGAGGTCCGAAAACTGCGGAAGGCCAGGTGATCAAGCCTGATGCCCAGGCAGAGGAAGGCAAGCAGTTGGTGGAACTGAAGGTCATTCACGACCAGTTCCCCAATCAGCGTACCGGCCGGACCTACCTGTACGACACGGAGATCTGGGTAGTCGTTCACCAGAAGGACGCCGACAAAGTCAAGAAGATGATTGACGCGATGCAGGCGGCGATCTCGGCGGATGTGGCCGTGATTTTCCGACAGGCCGAGCCAGCCCAGTTGCTGGAGCCGACCCTGGCCACGCTGACCCGGCAGATCAAGGCCTGCCTGGATGCGCGGATTGGCAAGGATGCGGATGGCAACCCGATTGTGCAACAGGCCTTGATCACCAAGTGCATCCAGTTCCGGGCGGACGGATGATCAGGGGCAAGAGGCAAGGGGTAACCAGCCCCCCCGGAGCCTGAGAACGGAATCGAAGGCGGATATGGAGACCAAGACGGATACATCGACGGTGCCCTCCCCGGCAGCCTCGGCCGAGGCGGGGGTGGAGCAGGCGCTGACGCAGGCTCAGCAGTCGCTCAGCGACATTAAAGAGGAAGTGGCGACCCAGCCGGTGGCACTGCCGGAATTCGCCGCGGCCGGTCTGCCAGAAGCAGCCGTCAACGGGATCGAACTGCTGGGTGATGTGGAACTGCACGTCACCGTGGAGCTGGGCCGGACCCAGATGCTGGTGGAGGATGTGCTGCGTCTGTCGGAAGGCAGCGTGGTGGAACTGGACAAGCTGGCGGGCGATCCGGTGGATGTGTACGTCAACGGCCGGCTGATCGCCCGGGGCGAGGTTTTGGTCCTCAACGACAATTTCTGTATCCGCATCAGCGAAATTGTGGCCGACCTGGAAGACCAGGTGGCCCAGGCCGCGGCTTTGCAGGCCGCCGGTAATCCACCGACTGCACAGCCGGCCTGAAGTTGTTAGACTAGCGGTACTTCGGACGCAGGATGTGTCCGATTCCGCCCCGTTCAGGGGCTGGGCCAGGGAAGGCCGAATGGTTCGCAGGCCAATTCATCGCCGGTGCGCCTTGGTGGCCGCGCTCAGCGGGTTCTGCGCGTGGGTTTTAATCTGCGCGGGGGCCGGTGCGGCCGTGGTGTCTGGAGAACCGTCGGCAACGCAGCCGGCCGAGTCGCTGCCCATGCAGATGCTGGCGCAGCGGTTGGCGGGGGTAGAAGCGGCTGCGCCGGGGTCGAATCCGGGCGATGTTGGCGGGGCCGCTGCGGCGGGGCCGGCAGCGGGCGGCGTGCCTGTGGCCAACAATGATGCCCTGCCGCTGGGACAGTCG
>JAJXSS010000209.1 GCA_021784455.1 Planctomycetota bacterium | reverse complement strand
CGGCCCTCTTGCCCGACCTGCTGATCTCCCGGTCCGCGGGCACGGGCGCCACCGAGCGCGGCGGGGGGGGCGCCGTGGGGGACGTGCGTGCCGGGCGTCTGGGCGCGGTGCCGCTGGTGGCGCTGAAAAGCTGGCTGGGGCACACCCTGGGCGGAGCCGGCGCCGTGGAATTGATCCTGGCCCTGCACGCCCTGCGCGATCAGAAGCTGCCGCCGACCGCCCACACCGAGCCGCAGGGCCTGGAATTCCCCGAACTGCATCTGGTGCACGGGCAGGCGGCCCCGGGCCGGATCCGGCACACCCTGAACCTGTCCATCGGCTTCGGCGGGGCCAACACCTGCATTGTCCTGGGCCCCGGGGAGACGCTTCCCACGCCCCAGGAAACGCCGGCCGTCATCGTGCCCGGCCCCAAAACGCCTCGGGCCGCCGTGACGGGCATCAGCGTGGTGCTGCCCGGAATGATCGGCGCCGCAGCGATGGCCGCATGGGCCCAGACGCGCGGAAAGGAGCCTTCGGTCCTGCGCCGGGCCCCGGCGGCCATCGATCCGGCGATCCTGCCTGACCTGATCGCCTCGCTCCGGGTGCGGCGCATGAGCGAGTGCACCAAACTGGCCCTGGGCGCTGCCCGGCTGGCCGCCCGGCATGCGGGCCTGGATGGCCCCGGCGCGTTCGGCCCCCTGGATGCGGCGGTGGCGGCCACGACGCACGGATCGGCGACCTACTGCGGTGAGTATTATGGCCAGATCGTCCGCGAAGGCATCAACGCCGCCAACGCCATGCTCTTTGCTGAGGGCGTGCCCAATGCCCTGACGGCCCACCTGAGCCTGATGCTGAAGCTGACCGGAGCGAGCCAGACCATTCTGGGGTCGCGCACGGCCGGGTTGGAAGCGTTGCGCCTGGCCGCCCTGCGGATCGCACAGGGCCGCTGGCCGCGGGCGGTGGTCTGTGCGGCGGATGAGACGACCGACCTGATGCGCGAGGTGTACTGCTCCTGTGGGCGGCATACCCGCGGGGAAGAAGGCGGGGATGCGTTTGATGCCGCGGGCGGATTCGTGCTGGGGTGGGGCGCAGTGGCCCTGATCCTGGAGGATGAAACGCTGGCACGGCAGCGCGGGGTCCGGGTGTGGGCCACCCTCGATCCGGGCACCAGCCGGTTTGATGCGCGGGCGAAGCCCGGAGACGGCGCCGCCGCCCGCTGCTGGCGCCAAGTGTGGGAAGGCCTGGGCCGGCCAAACCGGGCGATCACCTGCGCCAACAGCACCGATCTGGGCCGTGCCGCCACCCACGGCCTGGCGGGCGCCGGATCGGACATCACCCTGACCAGCATCTACGGCCACCTGACCGAGACTTTCAGTGTGCTGCCCCTGGCGGGCATCGCCTATGCCCTCTTAAGCGGACGGATGCCGGCGGTATGCGGCCGGCCCCCGGCGGGCCCAGGCCTGATCCCGGCCACCGGCGCCGAGCCGGCCGAGGATTTCGCCTGCCTGGCGGGCAACTACAACGGCTCGGTCGCCGGGGTCGTCGTGCACTGCGCGGGTTGACCGCTGGTTACCGGCAGGTGGCCCGCCGGCTCGGCAAGAGCCGATTCGGAACTGCGCAGGTATTCCCGGATGCGGATCGGGGACAGTTCCGGCCGGCGGCGGCGGTCAAGCAGCAACACCGCGCCACCCACCAGGCCCCAGAACGCCGAGCAGGCGAAACCGGCCAGCGAGGTCAGTACGGAAATCCGGGCCGGCACATCGGCCACCTCCTTCAGCAGCACCTCAAACAGCTTCTCACGCACCCCCAGGCCGGATACGGTCAGGGGCAGGGCCGCCAGGGCATCAACCAACGGCAGCAGGGAAAAAAGATCCAACCAGCCCACCTCCCCGCCTACGGCCCGGCTGGCAAAGTAGAAGGTGGCGAAATAGGCGTAGGTGGTCAGAAACGACACGGCCACGCCCGCCAGCGTCAGGCCCCAGCGCCGGCTGAGCATGCCGAAGGCCAGACCCGACTCCATGATCTGGCGGCGAAAGGGCAGCCAGCGTGGGGCGGTGTGGACCAGCCGCGTGCCGCTGACGATGGCGGCCCCACCCAGCACCAGGGCACACATGACCCAGAACCACATCAGCCCGTCCATGGCATGGGCCAGCCAAGGCGAGCGGTGCAGCCAAGGCTGACGCAGGGCAATGATGGCCGCCGTGGTGAGCATGATCGAAACCATGCCCGCCAGATGGTCCAGCATCACGGAGAAAAGCACCGCTACCTTGCTCTGCCGGTGCCGGGGCAGCAAACTCAGCACGCGCACGGTGTCACCGGCCACCGCCCCGGGCAGCACCAGCCCGAAGAACTGGGCCATCAGGTAGATAACGGTCAGCCGCCTCAGCGGCTCGCGGATGCCCTGCATCCTCAGAAAGATTTGCCAGCGCCACGCGGCCGACACGATCCACAGGGCCCCGCAGCCCACGCCCAGCAGCATCCAGCCCGGGCGGGCCCGGGTCAGCGTCAATGCCATGGCCGAAAGCAGGTGTGGCCGGCTGAACACCCAGGCCAGCAGAACCAGCGTCAGCCCGATCTGCGCCCAAACCCACCAGCCCAGGCGCCGGCCGGGCCGGGTGGCAGCCGGTGCCGGGGTGGGCGTAACGCCGGCTGTGGGAGCGGGGGTTGGGTCCAACGGAAGCACAAGGCCATTATAGTTGCGTCACTTGGAACGATGTCGGCCGCCGCCGGCTCGCATGGTACGATCACGGCGTTTCTCCGCGGCCCGGGATCGCGGCGCCCGGGCGGGTTTGTATCCCGGCCACGAGCACGCGATCCCACCCGAGCAGCAACGATGTCTCAACCCCCTGAATCCCCCACCCCCCTGCGGCCGCCGGCGGTGCCCCTGATCACGCATGATCCCTACTTCAGTGTCTGGTCCTTTGCCGACCGGCTGACCGACGCGTGGCCCCGGCACTGGACCGGGGCGAACCAGGGCTTGTGCGGCCTGCTGCGCGTGGATGGACGGGCGTACCGCTACGCCGGAGCCTGGGGCGAGTGCCCGCCTCTGGAGCAGACCGGTTTGGCCGTCCAGCCCACGCAGACGATCTACCGCTTCGCGGGCGGGGGCGTGCGGCTGACCCTGATGTTCACCACGCCGGCGCTGCCGCAGGATCTGGCCCTCCTGTCGCGGCCGGCGACCTACGTCACGTTCAAGATCGAGGCCAGCGACGGCCGGGCCCACCGGGTGGCGGTGTACCTGGACGCCACCGCCGACTGGACGGTGGACCACCCGGGGCAGAAGGTCGAGTGGTCGCGCTACCGCCAGCCGGGGCTGAGTCTGCTGCGGATGGGTTCGCGCGATCAGCTGGTGCTGGGCCGGTCGGGGGACAACCTGCGCATCGATTGGGGCCACCTGTACCTGGCGGTGCCCGAGCAACCCGGGGCCGGCGATGCCCTGGGCGATGCCGATGTCCTGCGCTGCGCCTTCGCCCGGCGCGGGAAGCTGCCGGCCGCGGACAACCTGCACATGCCCCGCCCGGCCCGGGAGGATTGGCCCGGGTTGGCCGCCACGTTTGACCTGGGCCGGCTGGCTCCGGGCCAGGCCCAATCCCGGTACCTCATCGTCGCGTATGACGACCAGTTCGGCATCGAATACTTCCAGCGCCGCCTGCCGCCGTACTGGAGAACTTCGGGAATGGATGCGGGGCAGATGCTCGCGGCGGCGGCCCGGCAGTACCCCAGGCTCGTGCGCCGCTGCGCCGCGTTCGACCGCCGGCTGATGGCGGACCTGGCGGCAGCGGGCGGGCCGGCCTACGCCCGGCTGTGCGCCCTGGCCTACCGCCAGTGCCTGGCCGCTCACAAGCTGGTGGCCGATGTGGACGGCGCGCCGCTGTATTTCTCCAAGGAGAATTTCTCCAACGGCTGCATCGCCACGGTGGATGTCACTTACCCCTCGGCGCCCTTCTTCCTGCTGTTCAATCCGGACCTGCTTAAGGCCCAGTTGACCCCCATCCTGGCCTACGCGGCCGGACCGCGATGGCCTTTTGCCTTTGCCCCCCACGACCTGGGCCAGTACCCCTTGGCCAACGGCCAGGTGTACGGCGGGGGCGAACGCAGCCAGCGCGATCAGATGCCGGTGGAGGAATGCGGCAACATGCTGCTCCTGGTGGCGGCCCTGGCCCAGGCGGATGGCGATGCCCGCTATGCCCGCCCCTGGTGGGCGGTGCTCAGGCAGTGGGCCCGGTACCTCTTGGACAAGGGCTTCGACCCCGAAAACCAGCTCTGCACCGACGATTTCGCCGGGCACCTGGCCCACAACGCCAATCTGTCGATCAAGGCCATCCTGGCCCTGGGCGCCTATGCCAGGCTCTGTCGCATGGAAGGGCTCGAGGCCGAGGCCCGGCGCTACCAGGCCGCGGCCCGGCGCTGGGTGAAACGCTGGATGAAACAGGCCCGCGATGGCGATCACTACCGCCTGACCCTGGACCGGCCGGGCACCTGGAGCCAGAAATACAACCTCATCTGGGACCGGCTGCTGAACCTGCACCTGTTCCCCCCCCAAGTTGCCCAGCGGGAGACCCGTTTCTATCTCGGCCGGCTGACCCGCTTCGGCCTGCCCCTGGACTCACGCCAGACCTACACCAAGCTGGACTGGTCGGTGTGGAGCGCCTGCCTGACCAACCACCGCCCGGTTTTCGAGGCCATGATCGGGGCCCTCTACGAATGGGCCCACACCACCCCCAGCCGCGTGCCCCTGACCGACTGGCACGAAACCCGTGATGGCCGCCAGGTCGGCTTCCAGGCCCGGTCGGTGGTGGGCGGGATCTTCATCAAGCTGCTGTTGGACCGGCCGCGGGCGGCTTCATGGTCGGCCCGGCCTTAGGCCCGGACCCCCGGGGCCAGCGCATCGGCAGATGGGGCCGGAAACCCCGCCATTATTCGACTTCATCATGGCAGCCCACAGCCGCCGCAACACGCTCGCCCAAGCCTGGCACATGGCCCGCCGCTATCGCGGCCCCTGGCTGCGCGGATACTGCGTGGGCAAGGTGTCCACCGATCCGGCCTATCGAACGGTGCTGAACTATTTGAGCGGCACCGCCTGGCCCGTCCTGGATATCGGCTGCGGTATCGGCCTGTGCGCGGCCTACCTGCGGGCCCACGGCCTGGCCGCTCCGCTCCGGGGCATCGACCCGGATGAACGCAAGATCACCGCCGCGCAGAAAATGGCGGCGGCTTATTCCGGGCTCACTTTCGCCGTGGGCGATGCCCTGGCGCTGCCACCGTTCCAGGGGCACGTCATCATGCTGGATGTGCTGCATTACCTGCCCGCCGCCTTGCAGGAGCGGGCCCTCCAAGCCATCGCCCAGCGCGTGGCCCCCGGGGCCTGGGCGCTGATCCGGGCGACGCCCCGGGATAAGAGCTGGCGCTTCCGCTGCACCCAACTGGAGGAACATTTCGTCCAGGCAGTCCACTGGATTCGCCGCGGGCCGGTCCATTTCTCCCCGGCCCAGGAGGTGCTCGCCCCGTTCACCACGCTGGGGTTTGAGGCCACGGTCCGGCCGCTGTGGGGCCATACCCCCTTCAACAGCTACCTGTTTGCCTTCCAGCGGCCGGTGCCGGCCGGACCAGCACCTCGGGATGAGCTTATAATCCCGGGCCGATCGAACACGGCTGGCCACGTGGCCGTAACTCCTTGATAGCCCGCGAGAAGCCAAAGCCATCGGCGGCGAATTGGGTAAACGGTGCGACCGGATGTCAGCAATTCGATCCCTCTGACCACGGTGGATGCTCCCGCCCCGCCAGGCTGGGCGGCGAAGCTTGTTCCCCCCTTGGGGTCGGCGCGGGCCGACGCCTGCGAGGCGGGCTTGCTGCGGACTTGCGCAGGCACCCGCTTCGCCCTGATCCAGGCGGTCCTTCCCGATGCCGTGGAGCTTTCGGCCCCTGATTTTGAACATCAGGTAAGCCGGCTCTACACGCAGGTCTGGCAACGGGTCCGCGATCTGCAAGCCAGCGCCCCCCTGCGCTGCTGGAACTACATCCCCGGCATCCACCGGCGAGATGAACGGGGCCTGGATCGTTACATGGTGTTCAACGCCGGCCGGCACCGGGCTCTGAGCCGCTGGATGGGCACCTCTGACTTCGAGGGCAAGCTCGTCACGGCTTCGGCCGTGGGCACCCATACCCGTGATTTCGTTCTGCACGTGCTGAGCGGACCGGCCGCCGGCCGGCCGCTGGAAAACCCGCGGCAGGTGCCCGCCTACCGCTATTCGCGCTGGTATGGCCCGCGGCCCCCCTGCTTTGCCCGAGCCCTGGTCCTGCCCCCGCAGGCTCCGCTTCAGGGGGCCCTGTTGATCGGAGGCACCGCCAGCGTGGTGGGCGAAGCCACGCGGCATGAGGGGCAGGTGGAAGCCCAGTTGACCGAAACCTTGCGTAACCTGGCCAGTCTCCTGGCCGCCTGGCGCGAGGTGGAGGAACCCGATCCGGGCCTGCTGGCTCTGGTACGCCAGGCACGGGTGTACGTGCCTGCGGGGGCGGATCGCCACTATCTGATCCAGCAGATTCTGCGTCATCTGACCGGCCTGGATTGTCTGGAAGTCATGACCGCGGATCTGTGCCGCGCCAATCTGCTGGTGGAGATCGAGGGTCTGACGGCAAGTGCCGAGCCCGGCTAGAATCGGGCCCGACGGCGGGACCACCGCCGGCACCGATCCATGACGACCTCACCCGCTCATCCCGCTTTCAAGCTCCCCGCGGCCAGCCAGCTTGTGGGGCGGCTGTTTGCCCACGCCGCACACCGGCCCCAGGCCCCGGCCGTGCTCCAGCCCAACCGCGCAGGCACCATGACCTGCCTGACCTGGGAAGGCTGGCTGCGCACGGCGGCCGGACTCGCCCGGCACCTCAGACAGTGCACGCCGGAAGCGTCGGTGGTGCTGCTGGGCTTGCGCAACGTGCCGGAGTTTCACATCGCGTGGGCCGCCTGTCTGCTGGCCGACCGGATGGTGTATCCGATCTCCCCCGAGACCACCCCCAGCGAGCTGGCCGCCCTGCTGGCCCCGGCGCCGGTGCGGGCGGTGGTGGGCGAGACGACCTTTGTGGACCAGCCGCTGTTCCGCGATGCGGTTCGGATTCCGCAGCCCATGGTCACGGCGTATCCGGACGAGCAACCGGAAGAACTCCTGGCGGCCCACACCGGCCGAGGCGCCCTGCTCCTGACCAGTTCGGGGACCACCGGCCTGCCCAAGATCGTCCGGCGCAGCACTGCGGCCGTGGATGTCACCGCCCGCATCTGCGCCCAGGCGGTGGGCATGCGCGCAACCGACCGGGTGCTGCTGCCCATCGTGCTGTGCCATTCCTACGGCATCGAGCACGGCCTCTTGGCCCCGCTGTATGCCGGCTGTGCCGTGGAGCTTCAAAGCGGCAGCATGGATATCGGGGGTCTGTGGGAGCGTCTGCGTGATCCGGCCATCACCATCCTGCCGGCGGTGCCGTTTGTCTTTGAGGCCCTGGCCCGGCTGCACGAGGGCTCGGCGCACGGGGCGGAAAAGCTGGCCCTGCGCCGGGCCTACACCGCCGGCTCGGTGCTGCCGGCGGCCGTGACCGATGCCTGCCGGCGCACTCTAGGCATCGAAGTGGGACAGGTGTACGGCTGTACGGAA
>JAJXSS010000208.1 GCA_021784455.1 Planctomycetota bacterium | reverse complement strand
ACCCGCGACAACCTGGTGCTTCGGATGAGCGATGAGGAATTCGACCAGGTCATCCAGACCAACCTGCGGGCGGTGTTTGTGGCCTGCCGCACGGCTCTGCGCCCCATGATGCGCGGCAAGTGGGGCCGCATCATCAACATCGCCTCGGTGTCCGGGCTGGTGGGAAACGCCGGCCAGGCCAACTACGCCGCCGCCAAGGCGGGCTTGATGGGGATGACCAAATCGATCGCCAAGGAGATGGCGGCCAAGAACATCACCGCCAACGTGGTGGCCCCGGGGTTTATCCAGACGGACATGACCGAGGTCCTGCCGCAGCAGATCAAGGATCTGGCGGTGCAGGTGACGCCCCTGAAGCGGATGGGTCAGGCCCACGAGGTGGCCGCCGCCGTGGCGTTTCTGGCCTCGGAGGATGCCGGGTACATTACAGGGCACACCCTGACCGTGGATGGGGGCATGACCATGCTGTAAAAATGGTCAAGTGGTTCACTGTTTGACTGGTTAACCGGCTAGAACCCCCGCCCCGCCCTTGCGACCAGTCCTCCAGTCAGCCCACCAATCCCTCACCCCAGACTTGGCAGTTTCATCGGATCAGGCTATATTCTTCGCCACTCAACAGGGCATTGATTCCCTGAGTTGTTAGGCAACCCGCCGGCCCGGAAACCCCGGGCATCGGCATCAAGGAGACTTGGCATGGATGAAAAGGAAATCCAGGAAAAGGTGATCGCCATCGTCGCCGAACAGATGGGCAAGGACAAGGCCGAAATCACGCGCGACACCCACTTTGTCAACGACCTCAACGCGGACAGTCTGGACACGGTGGAGTTGGTGATGGAATTCGAAGACGAATTCGAGACCTCCATCCCCGATGAGGAAGCCGAAAAGATTCAGACGGTCGGGCAGGCCATCGACTACATCAAGCAGCATCTGGCCAAGACCGAAAACAAGTAATTCCGGTCCCGGCGAGGGCCGACCGCGTCGGGCAACGTAGTCCGCCTGACGCCAGTTTCAGGGCCCAATTCTCCCCTTTAACGACGAATCCCCATGCAAAGGCGTCGCGTAGTAGTTACCGGAATGGGCTGGGTTACCAGCCTCGGGCTTGATGTCGATAAGGTCTTTGCCGACCTGGTGGCCGGTAAATCCGGTATCCGGGCCATCACCCGCTTCGACACGGCAAAGTTCGCCGTCAAGTTCGGCGGCGAGGTGACCACCTGGGACGGTGGGCCCAACATCGACAAACGCGAAGCCAAACGTCTGGACCGCTTTGCTCAATTTGCCCTCAACGCGGCGATCGATGCGGTGAAGGATTCCGGACTTGATTTCGCCAAAGAGGATCCCTTCCGTTGTGGCTCGGTGGTCGGGTCCGGGATCGGGGGGATCAATGAGTTTGAGGAAGGCCACACCAAGATGCTGGCCAAGGGACCGGACCGGATCTCTCCCTTCATGGTCCCCAAACTGATGTGCAACGCCGGCTCGGGAAACATCAGTATCCGCTATGGGATCAAGGGGCCCAATTACGCCTGCGTGTCGGCCTGCGCTTCGGGGTCACACGCCATTGCGGATGCCAGCAACCTGATCCGCAACGGCATGGCGGACGTGATGATCTCGGGGGGCTCCGAGGCCGCCCTGACGCCGCTGGGGCTGGCATGCTTTATCGCCCCCCGGGCCCTTTCCACGCGTAACGACAGCCCGCAGACGGCCTCCCGCCCGTGGGACAAGAGTCGCGATGGCTTCGTCTTGTCCGAAGGGGCGGCGATCCTGGTCTTGGAAGAATACGAGCGGGCCGTCCGCCGCGGGGCCCGGATTTACTGCGAGGTGCTGGGCTGCGGACAGACGGCCGATGCGGGTCACATCACGGCTCCGGATGAGAACGGCACCTGCGCCGGCCGGGCCATGACCGTGGCCCTGCAGGATGCGGGCCTGAATCCCGACCAGGTCGATTACGTCAACGCCCACGGCACCTCGACGCCGCTGGGCGACCTGGCCGAAACGCGGGCCATCAAGACGGCCCTGGGCGACGTCGCCCGCAAGGTGGCGGTCAACTCCACCAAGAGCATGACCGGCCACACGCTGGGGGCGGCCGGGGCCATCGAGGCCGTCGTGATCGCCAAGAGCATCCAGAACGGCGTGCTCCACCCCACCATCAACTACAATGAACCCGATCCGGACTGCGATCTGGATTACGTGCCCAACCAGGCCCGCCAGGCCACCATTAATATCGCCCTGTCCAACAGCTTCGGCTTTGGCGGCCACAATGTCTGCCTGGCCTTCGGCCGGCTGCACTGAAAAAGCGATAACCTGAATGCCGGCAAGCCCACCCTGGGTGGGTGACCGGGGTCTTTCCCTGGACACCGGGTTTCGATCCCGGGCACCGGGTATCTGTCCATCACCGCCGCCTCGAGGCCCCGCAGGGGCTCTCCGCGGCCGCCAAAGCCCTCTACTTGGATCGCACGGCCATATAGGCACACAGGTCCCGCAGGGGCTGGGCCGCAGGCCCCAGGGGGTCCAGGGCGGCCTGGGCTTCGCGGTTGAGGCGCTGGACCTCGGCGCGGGTGGCCTCCAAGCCGATCAGGGCGGGGTACGTGAGTTTGTTCTGCTGCTGGTCCTTGCCGGCGGTCTTGCCGAGCTGAGCGGTGGTCTGCGTAACGTCCAGCAGGTCGTCCACCACCTGGAACATCAGGCCGATGAGCTCGGCATGGCGGGTGATGGCAGCCAGCTTGGGGGAATCGGGGGTGATGCCCGGGGCCACCAGCGATCCCATGCGACAGGCGCAGCGGATCAAGGCCCCGGTCTTGTTCTTGTGGATGGTGCGCAGCTTCTCCATGGCCGGCATGTCCGGAGGAAAATCCGGCAGCGTGTCGTAGACCTGGCCGGCAATCATGTCATTGGTGCTCTGAGCCAGCTCCGCGGTGATGCGGGCGGCCAGAGGAGCGGGCAGGCGAGTGGCGATCAGTTCGAACGCCAGAGCCGAGAGCAGATCCCCGGCCAGGATGGCCATGGCCTCGCTGGTGGCCTTGTGGAGGGTGGGCCGGCCACGGCGCAGGTCATCATTGTCCATGGCCGGCAGATCGTCATGGATGAGCGAAAAACAGTGAATCATCTCGATGGCGGCGGCGGGGACCAGTGCGGTCTCGATGTCCGCGGGGCCCCCCCCTACCGCTTCGAAGCTGCGCACGACCAGCACCGGCCGCAGGCGTTTGCCCGGCCCCAGCAGGGAATACTTGGCGGCTTCGCGCAGGTTCCTCGGTAGCGGTCGCTGATCGAGAAAGCGTTCCAGGAACGGCTCGACCAGGCGCGAAGGAGCCAGGAGGGTGTCGAGATCGGGAATCGTGTTGGGTGTTGAACCGGTCATGCGGAGCGGGATTGTACCGCAAAAGGCCGGTTGATCTCGCGGTGCCTAGCCTGGCCCGCATCTAGACGGCCGCAGGGGCCGGATCGGCCAGCACGCGGGCTATCTCCTGATCCCACGTCCCGGCCACGGTTGTCCCGTATTCATTGCGGCCGCCGGAGGCCTTGGGGCCGGTGAGATAGGGACGGTAGTCGCGTGGTTCCTTGAAATAATCTGGCTGAGCGCTGCCGGGAATGGCCTCGGCGGTCAGAAAGTGATACGCCACCCCAGCACGGTCGCGGTCGGTGCGGTTGGGGCCGGTGGCGTGCGGCGTGCCATAGCAGAAGAAGACCACTCCCCCGGCCGGAATCTCACAGTCCACGGCCCGGCTTTCCTGCCGGGCATCGGGATACATACGGATGTGGTGGTCGCTCATGGGGTCGCGGCTATGGGGAAAGGGATCGCGCCAGGCATCGGGGATGACCCGCAGGGTGCCATTGGCCACGGTGGCATCATGCACGGCAATCCACATGGCGGTGCCCTGGCGGGGATCGGCGATCCTGAAGTATGCGTTGTCCTGATGCCAGTTGGTGCCCATGCCATCGCCGCCGGGCTTGAGGAAGACCTGATCCAGATGCAGCACCACCGGATCGCCGATCAGGGCCTGAACCGCTTGCACCACCTGGGGGGCAAAGGGCAGGGCCCGGAAGAAGGTGCTGTCCTGGTACAGGGGGCAGAGCTGGAGGTTGCGCTGGCCGGTGACGGGGGTCTGGCCATCCCCGGCGGTGGCCACGTTACGCAGCTTGCCGACCCGCTGCAGCCGCTGGACCTCCAGACGGATGGCCCGGGTCTGGCGCGGGTCGAAGAAGTGCGGCACAACCACATAGCCGCGTTGGTGGAACTGCTCAAGCTGGGCGGAGGTCAGGCTCATGATCGGACTTCCTTGTGCGTTAATGGCTGATTTGTCATACAATGGCATAACCGATAGAGGACAATACACGCTATTTGGCGCAGAACCATGCTAACTTTGACATCCTTGATGGCATAAATGACATGACCGCACGCCTCTCTTCGACCCGCCCGGCGCCCCTGCTGCGGCCGGAATCACTGCGCGACCTGCAGTTGACCGTGGCCGGGCATGTGCCGCGCAAGACGGACTGGATTCATCGTCGGTTTGAGGTGATGGCGGTGGGACTGGTGGTGGCGGGCGCGGGAACCTACCAGGTCAACCGCGGCCCCGTGCTGGCGATCGGCCCCGGGGCGCTGTTTGCCGTGTATCCCGGGGCGATCTTTCATTACGGCCCGGCCGCCGGAAGCACGTGGGATGAGTACCACGTCGGCTGCGCCGGCCCGGGGGTGCAGCGCTGGCTGCGGGCGGGGTGGTTCTGGATGGATGGTTCCGTCCGGCACCTGGGCCAACTGGGGCCGGTCATCGAGATATTCCGGGAATTGCTGGCCTGCCGCCAACGGGCCGGAGCCGGTGACAGCGACCGGAGCGCCCTGCTGGCCGAGCGTCTGCTCATGGAGATGTACCACGCCTGGCGGGCTCCGGGCAGCGCGGCCGTCAGCCCGCGCGCGGTGGATGAGGCGCTGGCCTACTGCCGCCGGCACGCCACGGAACCGATCCGCTTTCACGAGCTGGCGCGGCGCTTTGCCCTGTCGTATTCCGCCTTGCGGCAGCAAATCCGCCAGCGCACGGGGGAACCCCCAGCGCGCTACCTGAACCTGCTGCGCTGCGATCTGGCCCGGTCGCTCTTGAGTGACACGGATCTGCCCATCAAAGTGGTGGCGGCCCGGGTGGGTATGCCCGACCCCTATACGTTCAGCCGCACGTTCAAACGCTGCGTGGGCGTTTCACCGGCCGCGTATCGGCGACAGGTAACGATGCTCCGCGGCCCGGCGAGCGGCGTATAAGGGCCCGGCCCAGATCTCACCATCGGCAAGAGCGGCCACAACCTCTCTTCCGATCCGGTCGATGAATCCGTCATAGCCCTTACAGACCCTACCGGGCCACTCTACGACCGACTATACGGCCGTCAAGCAGCAGAATCTCCAACTGAGCATCGAGGAGGCCCAGGCCGGTGCGACCCGCCTGCGCTCGCGGCCGGTACGCTTCTGGCTGGACCTGTGCGGCCGGTGTTCGCTGGAGTGCCGGCACTGCGGCTTTCAGGTGCATGGTCGCAGCAGCGACCAGGAAATCAGCACTGCGGTCTATGAAAAGGTTCTGGCCGAAGTGATGCCCACGACCGGCATTTGCAGCTTGGGCGGTACGAACTACGGCGAGATGACCATCTCGAAGAACTTTCACCGCTTCGTGCGCGATTGCGAGCGTTATCAGGTGCGGATCAGCCTGACCACCAATGGGACCCGGATGGCCGACGAGTGGCTGGGCGATCTGGCGAAAAACCTGTGGACGGTCGGCTTTTCCATGGAGGGAATCCAGGAACAGTTCGAATTGATCCGGGGCTACCGCTGGCATCACTTTGTCAACAACATCCGCAAGCTCATTGCGGCCCGGGCCACGGCCCGGCGGTACTTCCGCGTGGAATGGCGATACTGCGCCCACGCCGACAGCATTCACCAGTTGCCCGACATGATCCGCATGGCCCGGGACCTGGGCATCGACCACGTGGCCGTGATGAACCTGGTGCACTTCGTCCCGGCCCAGAAGTACAAGCGCTTGACGCACCATCGCAGCCTGGCCAACCGCTATTTCCGTGAGGCGCGGCAGTTGGCGGCCGAAACCGGGGTGTCGGTGTCTCTGCCACCGGATTTCAGTGTGGGCACGTGGGATCTGCCCGGGCAACCGGCCCAGGGATGCGGGGCCTCCTGCGCTGCGCAGGCGGCTGATGCCCCGGTGGGGTTAAGCGTTGCCGGGCGGACGGTGGTGCCCGCGACTGCGAAAGCCGGCGGCGACAGTATCGAACTCAACAGTTGCTGGCTGCCATGGCAGACTTGCTCGATCAACGAACTGGGCCAAGTCCGGCCGTGCTGCACGTATTGGCGGCCGATGGGATCGCTGGCCAAGCGCAGTTTCGAAGAGGTCTGGAACAGCCGGGCCTATCGCAAGCTGCGCGGGGGCGTCAACACGGCTGGAACGGATGCGATCTGTTATGCGTGCCGGCGACCGCGCTTCGATTCCGAGGACAATGCGAGCGAGAGCCAGCTCCTGCCCGCCCTGCCGGATCTGCTGCGGGCGGGGCTTAAACGGCTCGTGGCCCGCCGCAAGGTGACCTACACGACCAGTCTTCAGGCGGACCACGCGCCCGATGTCCAGGTCTGGCACCAAGCCCTGGACACCCCTTCGGATCAATCCCGCCAGGCGGCCTGATCCACCGTGACCCATCTGAGACTCCTGGCCAGGCGCGATCCGATCGCTCTCACCCCCGATTTTCCGCCAGAGGAAGAGGGAGGGACTTGTGCGTTGCCAAGGAGCGTCCTCCCCTGATCACAACCCCTGTCTGAGCCACGCCGCTTGCGGCCCCAGCGCTCGGTGGCTGCCCTCGGCCGCAGAACCGGGGCACCACCCTAGCCAGCCTCCTGACCGCATTGACAGGTATTCACAAGATACTGTGAATTATTTATACGTTTCAAGGTAAGTATCCATCCTAATAATGAACCGCGTGGCGAGCCTTGGTGTGCGGCTGATGATTCGGGACGGCTTCCAGGAGACCCTCACATGGCAGCGGCAGATGAAACAGAGGCAGGGTCTTCGGTCGAGACATCGAACAATGGCACGGCCAGCACCGGTGGCGGGACATCAACCCACGACAACATCGCCCGCAGAGCCAAGGCGATATTCCTCTTGTCCGTTCTATGTGCCGTCGCCGTACCCATCGGCTGGGCGGGGATCGCCCTGACGGCCACGCTTCGGGTCTTGCCTGCCGCCTGGGCTCCAACTTTATTGAACTGGAGACCTTGCGGTGTGCTGGGGCCTCTACTCATAGTCACGCTGGGATTGGGTCTGGCGGCGACAGGCTGGCGAATTAATCGGCAAAGGCTCAATCCCTGCGGATTGGTCGCGATGATGCTCAATCGCGCCGACCTGCTTTTGCTGATGCTGTGTAACTGAGCCCACGGGGTCGGTTGCCGGCAACGAGCACCGCCTGCAATCATGGCGGGAGCCTGCTTGATCCTCCTAGTGCACTGTCACATCTAGGAATTAGGATCATGTGGAAGGGGCCTGTTGACCGATAGCGGCATCAACCAAGGAAGGTGATGCCATGCTCAAGAAGTACATCGTTCGCCTCACGGATGAGGAGCGGAAGATCCTTCAGGAGGTCGTCGCGAAGCTCAAGGGATCGTCGCAGAAGGTACGCAGGGCGCAGGTGC
>JAJXSS010000207.1 GCA_021784455.1 Planctomycetota bacterium | reverse complement strand
CTGCACGGCGATGCCACCCCTGAAATCCCCAGCGGGCAAAAAATGGAGTCCCTGAGCCTGCGCATGGCCGAAGAGCCCGACCAGGTGGACGCGGAAGTGGCCGGCAGGGTCGAGATCGCCATCCACCGGGCCCAGACGCTCAAGCAGCACGGGGGGCTGGATGGCTTCGCCCTGTGCAGCGACTACTGCTTCAACACCGGGGCCTTCCTTCCCCCCGCATGGTTCGATCGCTTCGTAACCCCCCACCTGCACCGCCTGATCCGCGGCTATCGCGAGTTGGGCTTCTATGTGATCAAGCATACCGATGGCAACATCATGCCCATTCTGGACCGCCTGGTGCCCAAGGATCCGGCCAGCCGCCCTCATGCTCTGCACTCGCTGGACCCCCAGGGCGGCGTGGATATGGCCGAAATCGTGCGCCGGGTAGGGGACCAGGTGGCCCTGTGCGGCAATGTAGACTGCGGCAAGCTCCAGACCGGTACCGATGCAGAGTGCATGGCGTCTGCTGAGTATGCGCTCAAGCACGGCCTGCAGGCCCCGGGCTATGTCTTTGCCACCAGCAACTGTGTCTATACGGGGATGGAGCTGCGCCGCTATGAGCTGATCCGGCAGGTTTGGAAGGAGAAAGGATTGAGGAAATAGATCCGGCCCTGGCCGGCCGTGCCCGGATAGATTCCGGGGGCTCGAAGATTCGACCCCCGCCCGCGGTCGTGAGAGGAACAATCACGCCTTGGCCTGTCTACGCGGCGAAGTACAGCCGCCGCGCCGTCTCTGCCAGTTCCGCCATGGACGATGCCCGATGGGTATTGGCCCGGCCCAGACGCTCCGGACTGACCATGCCTCTTCCACCCACCACCAGCACGATGTGTCGGGTGGCCAGGAAGTCCGCCAGATGCTCCATATCGGCCCCCAGGGCATCGCGGTCGGTTTCCACGGAACAGCTCCGCCAGACCAGACGCGGCTGGTAGCGCTCGGCCGCCCGCATCAGCACCTCCACCGGGGTATCGGGGCCGAAATTCATGTCCCGCCAGCCCGCCTCCGCCAGCACGGTGGCGGCCATCAGGGAGGGGAGAATGTAGGGGTCGTTGCTGCACGCGCCACCCAGGGCCAGCGGAGCGTTGTCGGCCGCGGGATTGAGCAGGGAACGCAACTGGTTGATGGCTTGGATGCACAGATCCGTCGCCCGGTGTTCGATCAGGATGCCTTGCTCATCATGGTGCCACAGGTCGCCCAGGCGGTGCAGGCTGTCGCGCAGGGGGCCGTCGAAGACGGCGGCCAGGCTGCGTCCGGCCACGTACGCACCCAGGATCAGCCCGCGTACCCGATGGGCCTGACCTTCCTTCAAGGCGGCGAAAACCGCCTCGTCCGTGGACCGACCCGAGGTCACTTCCTGCTGCACCGCCGCCAGTTCGTGAAGCTGCAGGATATCCGGGCGCACAATGGTGGCCTTGGATTCGCGGACAAAGCGCAGGGCTTCAGGCATGGGAATGCGGCGATGCCCGCCCGCGGTGCGCGAGACCTGCACTAACCCTTCATCGGCCCAGCGTTTAAGCGTGGATTCGCTGACGCCGATGGCCAACGCCAGTTCCTTGGGTGAAAGCAGCGTCTTACGCACGGATCGCTTCCTTGTCTCGTAAGTCAAAACCATGCCCATTCCGTTCGTATGGCTCTATGAACGGTTTGGACGATTGTAGGCTGGTTAGCTATAGTAATTCTAATCTAACGTAAACATTATATTTGACACGGTATTACATCAAAATGGCTGAGCTTGAATGCTTTTCTATCCTCGATCTTGACTCCCTGTTTGAGAGTCCTATCCTTTTGTGAACGTTTTGAACGATTATAAACAAGCCCTGGGCTGGTGTGTCCCAACGAATCAAGGAGCCGCTCGATGATCTGCAAGACACCGGATGTGGATGGTCTGGAACTCGCCCCCGTGGCTACGGCTGGCCGGTCGGCCCACGCCGAGGCGTCTGATTGTCCTGCCATTGACCTGCCGCGTCTGGAAGCCGCGGTCCGTGAGATTCTGGCCGCCGTGGGCGAGGACCCCCGGCGCGACGGGCTGAAGGACACCCCCCGTCGTGTGGCCAAGGCTTACGCCGAGATCTTCGCCGGTCTGCGCGACGATCCGGCCCGGCATCTCAGCCGCGTGTTCAATGAACACAGTGATGAAATGGTGGTCCTCCGCAATATTGATTTCTTCAGCGTCTGTGAGCATCACCTGATGCCCTTTGTGGGCAAGGCCCACATCGCTTACCTGCCGGAAGCCGGGAAAGTGGTGGGCCTGTCCAAACTGGCTCGCACGGTGGAGGTGTTTGCCCGCCGACCCCAGGTGCAGGAGCGCCTGACCAGCCAGATCGCCGATGCCCTGATGCAGCACCTGGCGGCCAAGGGGGTGGCCGTGGTGGTCGAGGCCGAGCACTTCTGCATGAAGATGCGCGGCGTGCGCAAGCCCGGCAGCGTGATGGTGACCAGTGCCCTGCGCGGCAGCTTCAAGACCGACCCCGCCTCCCGCGCCGAGGTTATGGCCCTGATTTCCCCCAACCGGCGCTGAACGCCGGCGGTCTCGGCATCGGTTCCGTTTGAATCTGACGAACTGGGAGGGGCCGGGATCAGTAAAATGGCTGGCCATGAAGGCCCCCCCGCCTGCCCCTGCGCTGCCATCCGCCCTGATGGATTTCGTGCTGGGGCAGGCCCAGATCCACACCAACGTGTGCTCGCGCCAGCGCCCGGCCGGTCTGTACCGTCTGGATCCGCGCACGGTGCCGGACTACAACCTGCTCTATATCACCCGCGGGCGGGTGGTCTGGGTGATCAACCACCAGCCCTGGGAACTTGGGCCCCGGGACCTGATCCTGGTCCGTCCGGGGGAACCCCATCATGCCTACGCCCTGAACCCCGGCATCGATCTGACTTCGATTCATGTGGAGGTGCGCCTGCCCGGCGGCCGGGATGTGTTTGACCTGTTGACCTGGCCGCGGGTGGTGCACGTTCCCGCCCACGGCCGCCTGGCGGGCTACTGGCGCAGCGCCACCCGGGAGTTCGACCGGCCCACCCATCCGGCCGTGCAACGCATGATGCCGGCGTGGGCCCGGCTGGTGGTGCTGGAACTCTTGGCCTGGGCGGCCGAAAGCGGCATCCTGGCATGCCAGGCCATGGATCCCCTGGTGGCCCATCTGCTCCAGGAACTGGCCCGCCGGCGCGGCACCGGTGTGCATCAGAAGGACCTCGTGCGCTGGTCGGGCTATTCGGGGCCGTACCTCAACCGCCTGTTTCGCCGGGCCATCGGGGCCACCCCGCTGCAGTACCACATGCGCATGCGCCTGGAACACGCGGCGGAACTGCTGGCCCAGGACCAGCTCAGTGTGGCGGGCGTGGGCAGGGCGGTGGGGTTTAAGGATCCCTATTACTTTTCCCGGGCCTTTCGCCAGCACTTCCATCAGAGCCCCAGCGAATACCGCCGCTCCCTGGGCGCGATTTCTCCATCTTCATCTTCGGCCCCTCCATTCCCTGAAGCCGCCACCCGGTCTTAGAGTTCGGTATTCGATCATCGACACGGCGGCCGCAGGCCGCCAGGGAGGTGCGCTGATGCCGGTACCGAATCTGAAACAGGAACAATGGCAGCAGTACGAGCGGGATGGCTACGTGAAGCTGGGGCGGGTGCTGGAGGATAGAGACCTGGCAGCCCTGCAGGAGCGCATCGACCAGATCATGCTGGGCCAGGCCCGGCTGGATTACAGCCGCCTGCTCATGCAACTGGACTCCGACAGCGGCAAATACGAGGATGCCGGCCGGCAGAGCTGCGGCCACAAAGGGGCCACGCTGGGCTACCGCAAGATCCAGAACCTGGAATATGACCGGCTCTTCCTGAAGTACATGCAGCGTGACCTGTTCCGGGAGATCTGTGCCCGGCATTACGGGGCCGGCACGCCCGTGGCCTGCTACCGGGCCATGTTCATGAACAAGCCGGCCCGCAAGGGGACCTTCCTGCCCTGGCACCAGGACCGCTGGACCAGCCTGGACCGCGATCCTCTGGTTACGATATGGACGGCTCTGGATCCGGCCACCGTGGCCAACGGCTGCGTGCAGGTGATCCCGGGCTCACACAAGCTGGGGATCGTCAACCCCGGGCATCCCTCGGGATTCCTCACCCGCGACCAGGCCCAGAATCTGTGCCCGCCGGAAAAACGGGCCTTCGTGGAAGTGCCGGCCGGGGAAGCGGTGCTGCTGCACAACTGGCTGCTGCACGGCTCGGATGTGAACCAGATGGATATTCCGCGCCGGGCGTTCAGTGTGTGTTACATGGATGGCCGGACGCACGAGCGCCCGTCCGGGCAGACTTTCCCGATCATCTTTGGCCCCGGCGCCCTGCAGGCAGAAGCGATGGAGGCAGTATGAGCACGATGGTGGCATCTTTGGAAAGTGAGCATCAGAAGATGGCCGCCGAGCTGGTGGGCCAGATGCACCGGTTGGGCGGTCTGGCCCCGGTGGATCTGGAGCGTTTCTGGGCCGAGGATGCCCAGGCCAAGGCCGATCCCTTCGCGGCCGACTGCCCCCAGGTGCCCCTGGGGGTGATGATGAGCGGGGAGGCGGTGTGGGCGGAACTGGGCCTGACCGAGGATTGGGACCGTTACGAAACCGACCGGGCTTTCCGCCTCGCGTTGCACCAGGCGTACAACGACAAGGCCCAGCCGATTGTCGGCCGGCGGCTGCTGGGCGAAAAGCCGCACGATCCCACCCGCCAGTACCCCCGCGTGCGCGAGCTGTACCACATCTTCGAGGCCCAGCAGGTCTGGCACAACGGCTCCTGGTGGCTCCAGCAGTCCGCGCACGATGAGGCCGAACTGGAGGCTCTTCTGGACCGTGTCGAGCGCCGCCTGGAAAACCTGCGTTCGTTCCTGCTGCCGGACAACTGGGAAAGCGAAAAGGCCCGGCTCCAGGCCCTGGGGGTCAAGTCCCCGCTCTACCGGGGGCAGCGCGGTCCCGTGACCTTTGCCACCAGCATCTACGGGGCCGAGAACTTCCTGTTTCTCCTCATGGACCGGCCGGAACTGGGCGGGCGCTTCCGCGACCTGATCCTCAGGGCCATGCTCGAACGCGGCCGCATCCTGGATGAAGAGGCCGGTTACACCCCGGCCACGGCTCCCAAAGGCTTTGGCTTTGCCGATGACAACTGCGTGCTTTTGACCCCCGAACTCTACGCGTTCTTTGCCGCACCGATCTTGAAGGCCATCTGGGAGCGCTACGCCCCGGGGCCCAGGGACTCGCGCTATCAGCACTCGGATTCGGCCATGGCCCACCACCTGCCCCAGCTCGGGGCCCTGGGCATCACCGGCACCAACTTCGGCCCCACGGTCACCGTCCAGGAGATCCGCCACCACTGCCCCCGGGCCGTAATCCACGGCCAACTGGCCCCCTTTACCTTCAGCCGCAATCAGGAGGAGAACATCGTGCGCGAATTCCTCCGCGATTTCCAGGCCGCCCGCCCGGCCAAAGGGCTGGTTTTTGCCACCGCGGGCTCGATCAACAACGGCTCGCGCTTGACGGGGATGCGCCTGATCATGGCGGCGATCCAGAAGTACGGAAGGTACTGTTGAGCAGTGGCTAGTGGCTAGTGGCTAGTGGCTGGTGGCTAGGGGCTGGTGGCTAGGGGCTGGTGACGGGTGGCTGGACGAGAGCAAGGCACCTTCCCCCGACCGCGGTGGTTCTCCCGCCGCCAGCCACCAGCCACTTTATCTTTCTCCATTTTCCTATTGAATCCGCACGGGCCTGAGCGGGATAATGACAAGGGTGCGGCGGATTCACTCTCACTCTGGAGGTGCCCTATGAAACTGCGGGTCACGAAGGTGCCGACGTGGGTGGCAACGATTCATGACCGGCCCGGATCGCTGGCCATGAAGCTGGAAGACCTGGCCCTGGCCGGGGCCAACCTCCAGTTCATCATGGCCCGGCGCACCCGCGAGCAGCCGGGGGGCTTCGTGTGGGTGGCGGGGCTCAAGGGGGCCAAGCAGATTCGCGCCGCCCGGGCGGCCGGGTTCACCCAGACCGAAGACCTGCACGCCCTGCGCGTGGAAGGCCCGGATCACAAGGGCCTGGCCTTCCGCGTGACCCGGGCCGTGGCCGATGCGGGGGTGAACATGCGCGGCCTGACCGCGGCCGGGGCAGGCAAGCTGGCGGTGATGCACCTGGCCTTCGATTCCACGGCCGATGCCAACAAGGCCCTGCGGGCCCTGAGCGTGGTCCACTAGGGGGCAGGGCTGAGCGGGGAGGTGTGGGGGGCGAGGGGGGAGAGAAAAACCACCGGCCCGGATGTTGGCCCCAAACAGGCAAGCGGGCGTTGGCATCTATAATCAGCCTTCATGGCGGCCGACCCTTCACCCACCCCTGAGCAAAGCGAACTCCTGGCTCCCGCCGGGGATGGGCAGGCCCTGCGCGCTGCGGTGGCCAACGGGGCCGATGCCGTCTATTTCGGCCTGGCTGATTTCAACGCCCGCCAGCGGGCGGCCAACTTCACCATCGAAGAGCTTCCGGGGGTGATGGACTACCTGCACGCCCACAATGTCCGGGGGTACGTGGCCTTCAACACGCTGATCTTCTCCGATGAACTGGAACAGGCCGCGGCCCATCTTTCGGCCCTGGCCCAAGCCGGGGTGGATGCCATCATCGTGCAGGATCTGGGGCTGGCCCTGCTGGCCCACCAGATGATTCCGGGGGTGGAACTGCACGCCTCCACCCAGATGACCCTGACCGAGCCGTTGGGCATCGCTTTCGTCCAGCGGCTGGGCATCCACCGGGTGATCCTGGCCCGCGAACTGTCCCTGGCCGACATCGGCCACATCACCCGCCAGTCACCCGTGCCCGTGGAAGTCTTCGTGCACGGGGCCCTGTGCGTGGCCTACAGCGGCCAGTGCCTGACCAGCGAAGCCCTCGGCGGCCGCAGCGCCAACCGCGGCCAGTGCGCCCAGGCCTGCCGCCTGCCCTATGACCTGATCGTCGATGGCCAGCCACGCGATCTGGGTGACAAGGCGTATCTGCTTTCCCCCAAGGACCTGGCCGCCCACGACCGGATCGGTGAACTCCTGGCTGCGGGGGTGCACGCCTTCAAGATCGAAGGCCGGCTCAAAAGCGCCCAGTACGTGGCCGCCGCCACGCAAACCTACCGGACCGCTCTGGACACCCCCCGGAAAAGCGCAGCCGCGACAGGGGCCATTCCGGGGGCGATTCCGGGGGCGGGGGGGACTCCGGAGGTTCCGGGGGAGTTGGCCCAGAGCTTTTCCCGCGGGTTCGCCCATGGCTTTCTCGATGGGGTGAACCACCAGGAACTGGTGCACGGCCGCTTCCCCAAGAGCCGCGGCCTGCGCCTCGGTACCGTGGCCCGGCGGACGGATGCCGGGCTGGTCGTCGAACTGGATGAGCACGCCCCCACCCAGCTCAAACCCGGCGATGGAGTGGTCTTCGATGAAGGCCACCCCGAACAGGATGAGCAGGGCGGCCGAATCTTCACCGTCCGCCCCGCCCCCGGAATCCCCGCCCCCGGAATCCCCGCCCCCGGAATCCCCGCCCCCGCCCCCGGAATTGCCCCCGGAATTCGCCCCGCCCACGGAATCTCGCGCCGAGAGGCTTCGGCAAAACCTCCCAGGAATTCCCCCGGGACCATCGGCCAGGCGTCGCGACG
>JAJXSS010000206.1 GCA_021784455.1 Planctomycetota bacterium | reverse complement strand
CCGATCTCGATGGTTTTGGCCCGGATAAAGCGTTCCAGGTGTTCGCACAGGCGGTCCAAGTAGGCCTGGACCTGTTCCTCGGCCCCTTCCGCCACGACGATTACCCGGCCATCCGGCAGATTCTGGACATACCCGGCAATGGGGAAGCCCATGGCGGTGTTGTGGGCCGTATAACGGAAGCCCACCCCCTGAACATGCCCGGTGAAATGGACCGTGAAACGAATCATGGGAATTTTCGTTTTTTGGATTTTCGATTGAAAGATTTCCGACTCGCACCGGCTGTATGGCCTTCGCGGCTGCATTCCGGGGACGATTGAAAATCGCAAATCAAAAATCGAAAATCACTTGAGCGCTGCCAGTTCCTCCTCCGGAATATCGCAATTGGCGTGGACTTTCTGCACATCGTCGTGGTCTTCCAGGGCCTCGATGAGGTCCAGCACGTGCTTGGCCGTCTCGCCGCGTACTTCGACGGTCGTGGCGGGCACCATGGTCAGGCCGGCCGAGGCGATGTCCAAGCCGGCTTTGGCCACGGCCTGGCGCACGGCCATGAACTGGTTGGGGGCACAAACGATGGCCCAGTGGTCGCCCTCATCGGCGACATCGTCGGCCCCGGCCTCCAGGGCGATCTCCATGACCTTGTCTTCGGGCGTGCCGGCCTTGGCGACCAGCACCTGACCCTTGCTCGCAAAGAGGTAGGCGGCGCAGCCCGAGGCCCCCAGATTGCCACCATATTTCTGGAACAGGCCCTTGATCTCGGGGGCGGTGCGGTCGCGGTTGTTGGTCAGAATCTCCAGCAGCATGGCCACACCGCCGGGCCCATAGCCCTCGTACAGGGCGGACTCGATGTTGTCCTGGGCCAGCTCGCCGGTGCCCTTCTTGATGGCGTTTTCGATGGTATCGCGGGGGACGTTGTGATAGCGGGCCTCGTCAATGGCGGCCCGCAGAGAGATGTTGGCGTCCGGGTCGCCGCCTGAGCGGGCGGCCATGATGATGGCCCGCACGCATTTGGACCACGCCTTGCCGCGCTTGGCATCAGCCGCGGCCTTCTTGTGCTTGATGTTCTTCCACGCGCTGTGACCGGCCATAGTGACAAACCCTCGTGCCAGACAAGGCATTGTAATCCGGATGCGGGCGGATTTCAGGGCCGCGGCCGACCAGACCGATAGGAAAGTTGGTCTGCCGGGAGGGTCATGATCAGCCCACGGGAGGTGTGGACGAGCCCGGAGTCGGGGATTCCTGTTCAGTGATCCTCAGATCTTGATTTTATGTCTCAGATATGAGACAATACAAAGGCGTGAAAGCGGCGATCTTTCATCCCGGGGCGTTACAAGCGATCCGGGAGTTTCCCCCAGAGGCCAAACGGGCCACTGGCGAAGCGATACTGAAGTTGCAGTATGGTGCCATATTGGGCCTGCCGCTGTCCCGACCGATGCCAACCGTCGCCATAGGCGTGGCGGAACTGCGGGTGAAAGACCGAGAGGGCACGTACCGTACGTTCTATTACGCGCGGCATGAGCGCGGCATCCTGGTGATGCACGCGTTTACCAAGAAGACCCAGGCCACGCCGGCGCGCGAGATCAGCCTGGCACGCCGGCGACTGAAGGAACTGCTCGATGAAGAGAACTAGCGCCATCATCACCCACAGCGCCAACGATCTGGCCGCCGCTCTGGGCCTGGGGCCGCAAGACGCCGTGGAAATGGAAGTGCGTCGCCGCCTGAACGCCAAGATCATCGAGGCCGTCGCCCAGTCCGGCCTGACCCACGCCCAGGCGGCCAAGAAGGCGCGAACCTCCCGTACACGCCTCACGGCCATCCTCAACGGCAACACGCAGGGCGTTTCCACCGATCTGATGCTGCGTATCCTGGCGGCCCTGGGCTATACCGCTTCCATCAGCTTTCGACGCATTGACCGTGCGGCATAGCATGGGTGGGCAAGGTGCCAGGCGCGCTATTTCCGGGGGGGGGTATCCCGACCACTGGGCTTGACTATCAGATCTGTAATAGATATCTTTTATTTATGATAAACGTATCAATTCAAGAGCTAAAATCTGGATTTGCCGCCTGGGCCGGCAAGGCCGCCGCCGGCGAGACGATCCAGGTCACGCGACACAACCGCCCTTATGTCCTCTTGACGGGCTGTACGCCGGCATCAGTCTACCGTGGTTCGCGCGTGGGCCTGGGCGAACTCAAGCCGGCGCTGAAGGGGCCCACCAAGGGCCGCTGGCGGTGCGTGCTGGATGAAGACCGGGAGGAACGCTGATGACTCCGCGGGCGTACGTGGACACCTCTTCTTACCTGGCCGTGCTCCTGGGCGAAGCGGATGGTGCCGCGGTGCGGAACCGTCTGGTCGGGCATGCCCTGTGTTCCAGTGTGCTGCTGCTTCTGGAGGCCGAACGCAATCTCGTCCGCCTGGCCCGGGATCGTTTACTGACGGCCGGGCAATTCCAGCAGGCCATGGAGCACATGAAGGCGGACCGCGAGCTATTCACCCTTCGGGACTTTACGCTGGATCTGACACTGACGGGCCAGTTCCCCTCCGTGCGCATCCCCCGGTCTTTGGATCTCATCCATCTGCGCACCGCCTGCTGGTTTGCCCAGGAAGCCCAGGGGCTGGACCGTTTTGAGACGCTGGATGAGGCTCAAGCGGCCGCGGCCCTGGAACTAGGGTTGCCCATCGCTGGAAAGCCGAGTTCGGGATAAACCGACGGGAGTAAAACCGGGACGTGAGGGCTGGTGCGAATCGGGGGCTGCGCGCCATGGAGGGCGCTGCCTTGCGGGCGCGTTGTCCAAGTCAGATCAAGGAGGTGCCGGCCCTTCGGGCCTGAAGAAAGAAGAAGAGGAGAGTGTGAGAAGGGCCGCTTCCCGGGGCCTTACGGCCCCGGCTACCGGGGAGTACCGGCCCGCTGGGCCTGAAAAACCCTCACCCAGCCTCTCCCTTGAAGACAAGGGAGAGGGGCCCGAGGCACGCAACAGCGTGCCCCACCAGGAAATCCGTACAGCGGGTCCTACTTGGCCCCGACCTTCTCGCCTTCGAGAACTTCCTGGGCGATGTTGTGGGGCACGGGACGGTAGGCCAGGGGCTCCATGGCGTAGGAGGCCCGGCCCTGGGTCAGGCCGCGGATGGTCGTGGCGTAGCCGAACATCTCCGACAGCGGGGCTTCGGCGGTGACGATGCGGGTATTGCCGCGCTGTTCCTGCTCGACGATGATGGCCCGGCGGCGGTTGAGGTCGCCGGTGATGGCCCCCAGGAACTCCTCGGGGACCGTTACCACCACCTTCATCACGGGCTCCAGAAGCTGAGGTTTGGCCTTCTTGCAGGCTTCCTTGAAGGCCAGCGAGCCGGCGAGTTCGAAAGCGATCTGCGAAGAGTCCACATCGTGGTACGAGCCGTCGATGAGGGAGATCTTGATGTTGATGGCCGGGTAGCCGCCCAGCACGCCGGATTTGGCGGCCATGCGGGCGCCGTACTCGACGCTGGGGATGTATTCCTTGGGAATACGGCCCTGGACAACCTGGTTGTCGAAGGCGATCTTGTCGGTGAAGTCCAGTTCCTCGGCCGTGGCCTGCTCCTCGGTGAAGGGCTCGACGGTGACGATGGCATCGCCGTACTGGCCGCGGCCACCGGTCTGTTTCTTGTGCAGGCCGCGGGCCTCGGCCTTGGTGCTGATGGTTTCGCGGTAGGCCACCCTCGGCCGGCCCACGTTCACCGGCACCTTCAGGTCGCGCACCAGCTTGTGGGTGATGATCTCCAGGTGCAGTTCACCCATGCCGGCGATGATGGTCTGGCCGGTCTCATCATCGAAGTGGCTCTGGAAGCTGGGGTCCTCGCGGCGGATGGTCTGCAGGGCCAGGGCCAGCTTTTCCTTATCCCCCTGGGACACGGGCTCGATGCTCATGGAGATCACCGGCTCGGGGAACTCCATGCGTTCCAGCACGATGGGGTGGTCCTGATCGCACAGGGTTTCGCCGGTGATGGAGTTCTTCAGGCCGACCAGGGCCACGATGTCGCCGGCCTCGGCCGAATCGCGGGCGATACGGTGGTTGGCGTGCATCTCGTAGATGCGGCTGACGATCTCGCGTTTACCGTTGTTGGAGTTGAGGACGCGGCAGCCCTTGTCGAGGCGGCCCGAGTAGATGCGGGTGTAGGTCAGGTCGCCGTGTTGATCGGCGACGACCTTGAACACCAGGCCCGAGAAGGGGGCGGTGGGGTCGTGCGGGCGGGTCAGGTGCTTGGTCTTGTCGTGCTGGTCGGTGCCGGCCACATCGGGTAGCTCATTGGGGGCGGGCAGGAAGTCCACCACGGCGTCCAGCAAACGCTGCACCCCGACGTAGCGCAGGGCCGAGCCGCACAACACGGGGTGGATCTTTTCGGCGACCACGCCCTTGCGCAGGGCCCCGCGGATTTCCTCTTCCGTCAGCGGCTGTTCCATCAGGAACTTTTCGGTGAGGTGGTCGTCCAGTTCGGCGGCCTTTTCCTCGAGCTTGTGCCGCCACTGTTTGGCCTGGTCCAGCAGGTCGGCCGGGATGTCCTTCTCGGTGATCTTGGAGCCCAGTTCCTCGGTCTCGAAGTAGAAAGCCCGCATCGTGATCAGGTCCACGATGCCCTGGAAGGTGTTGGAGGCGCCGATGGGGATCTGCACGGGCACGGCCGGGGCGCCCAAACGCTCGAGGATGCTGTTGTAGGAGAAGAAGAAGTCGGCCCCCAGCTTGTCCATCTTGTTGATGAAGCAGATGCGCGGCACGCGGTAGCGGTCGGCCTGGCGCCAGACGGTTTCGGACTGGGCCTCGACGCCTTCCTTACCGTCGAAGACGACCACGGCCCCGTCCAGCACGCGCATGGATCGTTCCACCTCGATGGTGAAATCCACGTGGCCGGGGGTGTCGATCAGGTTCAGGGTGTATTCGCTGCCGAAGCGTTCCCAGGGGCAGGTGGTGGCGGCGGAGGTGATGGTGATGCCGCGCTGCTGCTCCTCTTCGAGGTAGTCCATGGTGGCGGTGCCTTCATGGACTTCGCCCATCTTGTGGATCTTGCCCGTGTAATACAGGACGCGTTCGGAGACGGTGGTCTTACCGGCGTCGATGTGGGCACAAATGCCAAAGTTACGGATTTTGCCAAGATCAGCCATCGCTAAGCTCCAGTGCTTGCTCGTCGTTGGGTCAGGTTGTGGTTCGGATCGCTGGCCGGAGACTGCCGGTGGGGTCCGACCGTCAGGGGAGGGGGGTCGGGGCCGACATGTCCTCATCATCGTCCATTGCGGAGCGTCCGGTCCATCCGTTCGGAAACGGTATTGCCAGCCTATCCACAATTCCCCACAGGGCTACTTCGGGGCTGTTCCGGGGGCGGGCAAGACAGAGAAGGATACCGTCAAACCGCTCCGCGTCAAGTGATTAGAGACACTTTTGTGCCCCCCCCACCATGAGAAAGGACTGAGTTGGGCTATGATTCAGGGCATGGCCGAACCACTTTTCCCCCATCTGGATCTGGCGACCGCCGGGATCATCATCGTGGATCACGGCTCGCGCCGGGCGGAATCCAACGATCTCCTGCTGGAAGTGGTGCGTCAGTTTGCCCAGGCCAGCCACTACCGGATCGTGGAGCCGGCCCACATGGAACTGGCCGAGCCGACCATTGCCACGGCCTTTGACCGCTGCGTGGCCCGGGGGGCCCGGGCGGTGGTGGTGATGCCCTACTTCCTGCTGCCGGGCAAGCACTGGGATGTGGACATCCCGCGTTTGACGGCCCAGGCGGCCGGGCGGCACCCGGGAGTGAAACACCTGGTGACGGCTCCGCTGGGTCTGCACCCCATGATTCAGCAGGTGATCGAGGCCCGCCTGGACCACTGCCTGGCCCACGCCGGCGGCACGGCCCCGGAATGTTCGGTGTGTGCGGGCAGCGGGCGGTGCGTGCTGAAGTAAGACCGGCCGGACAGTGAAGAGGCGGGCCCGAAGACTGGTGCCACCCGACGGGGGTCGGTCAGACCACGATCACCTTGGCCGGGGGAATGCCGTTGAAGACCACGGCCGAGGCGCAGGAATAGGCCCCGATGTTGGGCACGTACACCACATCGCCGACTTCCAGCTCGGGCAGCTCGACGGAGAGGGCGATGGTATCGAAGGAGTCACAAGTGGGGCCGGCCAGGATGGAGAGGAACTTCTCGGTCTTCTTCAGCGTCCTGAACTCGTACTTGCAGTGGTCGAAGACCATGCCGGAGAAATCCCCGTACACGCCGTCATCGAGGTAGTAGTAGTTCTTGTTGTTGCGGATGCTGCGGCCGGCGACGCGGGTGATGAGCATGCCGGCAGGGCCGCACAGGGCCCGGCCGGGCTCGGCGATCAGGGCGATCTCCTTGGGGAACAGGCGGTTGAGCTCGCGGCGCATCTGGGCGGCGAAGGTCTCCAGGGTCACCGTTTCGGCCTTGAAGTGGCGGATGGGGAAGCCGCCGCCGATATCCACCATGGAGAGCTTAAGGCCCTCGTCGGCCGCCTCGCGGAGGATGGAGGCGGTGGCCTCGAAGGCCCGCTGGTAGTTCTGGAAGTTGGTGCACTGGCTGCCCACGTGGAAGGACACGCCGACCGGCTTAAGGCCGAGCTTTCTGGCCTTGAGCAGCATGGGGGTGATCAGTTCCTGATCGGCCCCGAACTTGAGGGACAACTCGACGATGGAGCCGGCGTTGGCCACTTTGAGGCGGGCCAGCACCTGGGCCCCGGGGTGGTATTTGGCGATCTTGTAGAGTTCGGGCTCGTTGTCGAAGGTCAGAAGTTTCACGCGGGCCCGGCGGGCGAACGTCAGGGCCTCGGGCCGCTTGATGGTGTTGGCGAAGATGATGCGATGGGGGGACACGCCGCAGGCCAGCACGTGCTTCAGTTCGCCCTGCGAGGCCACATCGAAACAGCCACCCAGGTCGCGGAAGGTCTTGATGATGTCGGGATGGGGATTGCTCTTGATGGCGTAGTAGGGCTGCACGCGGGGCAGGAGCTGACAGAAGCGCTTGTATTCCTCGATGAGGATGCGTTTGTCGATCACCATCAGGGGGGTGCCGTGCAGCTTGACCAGGGCACGGATGCGCTTGGGCAGCGGCAGGCGCATGAGGGCGGCCGGCGTGCGGTGGGTTTCGGCCACGGCCCACTGGCGGGGACTGAGAAAGGAGTCGTCTTCGGGAATGCCGTTTTTTCGGCCGGCGACGCCGCTGGTACCGCGGCTGGATGTGTTTTTCACCGTTGGCTTACCTCGGTTCGATGGGCGCAGCCGGCGTGCCACGACGCCGGCGCTCTCTAGTATCAGAGATTTCGCGGCCGCGTCAATGGCCGGGCCCGCCGAGCAGGCGGGTATGATGCTGTCATGCGGTTCAACTTCCGCTGGAAACTGTTCATCGGGTTTTTCGGTGTCGGCTTGGCCATCGCCGGATGTCTGATTTTCTTCGTTTACGGGCGGCTGGTGACGCTGCCCGAGGCCATGACCCGCGAGCTGCTGCGGGCGGCGGTGGCCAACGCGGTGCGGCAGATCAGCGCCCACGATGTGGAAGTGTTGGCCCGCAGCCCGGACCCGCAAGCCAGCCCGGTTTGGGCCAAGCTGCATCACATTCTGGTGGAAATCGACCGGGCCCCGCCGCATTTTCCCATCGCCCGCCGCCCCAGCGCCCGGCATTACGAGAAGGACATCTATATCCTCGTCCGGACCCCGGG
>JAJXSS010000205.1 GCA_021784455.1 Planctomycetota bacterium | reverse complement strand
CCTGAGCATGAACCCCAGCAGCGACGTGGACCTGTTCCTGCGCGAAAAACTGTACGACTGCTGCGATTTCATCGACACGCACATCTATGCGTCCAGCGTGGACTGGACCGAGTGGGAACGGTTGCAGGCCGCCTACCGCAGCATGGGGCGCCAACCCGTTCCCCTGATCTCCACTGAATTCGCCCGGGTGGGCAGCTCCGACCAGGTCGTGCGGGCCCGCAACATGGTCGCGGCCCATCTCGACGCCTGGGCGCACGGCATGGAGCAAATCTACTACTTCAACCAGGCCAACGAAGATCAAAATCATTACCTGATGCACCCGTTCGGGCGCCAGCCAACCGATATCCCCGGCTCGGAAACCGGCGGGTTCATGTACATGCAGAACATGGGCTGGCCGAAGGTCAGCCCAGAAATCGCTCCTTCGCCGCAGCGATGGGCTCTGGGTTCCTGGGGCCACGTCTACGGGGGAACGAGCCTGATGCCGCTGCTGTGCACGATGACCTATTACAACCTGGTTCAGAATTTCGAGCTGGCCAAATACCGCACGACGATGGCTCCCAGTCCCAACGCCATCGCTTATATCTTCGACCGTCCCCATGCCACCGTCGCGGCCGTGTGGCTGAGCAATCCAGTGGGTGAGGAGACTTACCGCGTTCGGATTGACACCCCATTCCAGGTGCAAGATCTTTACGGCAATATCACCACCCTCACGCCAGTCGGCGGCCAGGCGATGCTGACGATCGGCCAGAATCCGCTGACACTGATCGTCCCGCAGGCCAAGGCGGCCATCGCGTTTGAGAAAGTGCAAGGTCTTAATGCGTTGCAGGTCCCCCGGGGCGGCACGGCCACACTGAACGTGCCGGTGCCGGCCGCTTTCGCCGCCGGAGCGCCGCTCGCCCTGACCTGCACGCTTGATGGCCGCGCTCTGCCGGACGCCATCAAGGATCTGCACCAGCAGACCGCGCTGTTTCTCCCGGTAGGCAAAGATCAGGCGCCGGGACAGTACACCCTGCGCTGCCGGCTCCTATCAGGGAACAAGGTCGTGGGCCTGCTGCGCACCAGCATGCATGTCGATCACGAGTTGCGTCTGACGATTTCCGCCGAACCCCTGATTCCCGGGAGACAACCGGCCCTGTTGGTAACCATCCATTCGCTGGCGCCCACCGTCTCGCGGGGCATGGTGCGCTTCGACGATCGCTATTTCAGCCAGGGTCTGATGCCGCACCTCCGCGAACAGCCGTATCAGGTGGCTCCCGGCCAATCGGCCGTCGTCAGCTTCCCCTTGGATGCCAAGCTGATCAACTTGACTACGGACTATCGGGTGAGCGTCGAGGTCACCGATAGTGCGGGCCTGCACCTGACCAGGACGGAATACGTGGCGTTTCGCGCCTGTCGCAAAGCCACGGGCCCGATCAAGATCGATGCCGATCTGTCGGACTGGGACCTGAAGCAGCTCACACCGATTCCTTTCGAGCGCGAGTTCACCAACTGGGGCAAGCCCTACGGGGGGCCGCAGGATATTGGCGGCGTGTTCTACACGCGCTGGGACAGCGGCCATCTGTATTTTGCCGCCATTATCAATGACCAGTTCCCGGTGCAGCGCTTTAACAACATCGATGCCTGGCAGGATGACAATATCATGTTCGGCCTGTATCCCTGGGGCTGGAACCTGGGTCAGGCGATGCACAGCGGCTACTATCGCGAGCATATCGCCCGCTGCGCCGACGGCACGGCCAGGATTTTCCGCGTCGGCAATCCGGAGGGCGGTCCGCCTACCCCCGAGGGATGCCGCGTTGCGGTGAAATACGCCGACGGCCGCTGGATCTATGAATGGGAATATCCCAAAGCGGCCATCAGTCCCATGCGGCTGGACCTGGGCGCCGCCTTTCGCGTCTCGGTGTTCCCCCTGGACCGGGATCTGCCCGATCCTGGCCCCGGCAAGGAGTGGCCTCTGGGAGGGGTGCAATTCGGTGGCTTCAACACCAGTACCAATGCCCGACCCGCCAAGTGGCGGCAGTTCGTCCTGACCAATTAAGCGGCTCTTGGACGAAGCGAGAGGCCCAGCTATGAAGATTCTCGTATGCGCGGCTCATCCCGATGATGCGGAAACCTCGGTCGGCGGCAGCATCTGCCGCTATGCCCAGGCGGGCCACCAGGTGCATGTGGTCAACCTGACCAATGCCCGCACGTCCCGCGTCGAGTGTGCGCGGCGCGCGTCTGCCGTCCTGGGCTGCACGTGTGAGTTTCTCGATTTCACGGATGTCGGGGCCGAGCAGGGGGGGGATCGGGATACGCACCTGGGCCTGTGTTTCGATGAGCGGCATCTAGGCGTGGTGATACGTCTGTTGCAGGCGCATCATCCCGATCTGGTGTGGGCGCACTGGCCGGTGGATACGCACCCGGACCATATGGCCGCCGGTGTGCTGGTGATGCGGGCTTGTGACAACACTCGCCTGCAAGGCGACTGGCGGCCGGACTTGTGGTTCTTCGCTCCCGCGCTGGGCTATCAGGCAGTATGCTTCCAACCCGATCATTATGAGGACATCACGCCGTACGTCGAGCGCAAGAAGCAGGCCGTGGCGCTTTACGATGCGGTCGTACCTATCCTGCAGCATTACGTGATCGAGGAAACCTCGCAGCAATACCATGGCTATGTCAGCGGCTTCACTTACGCCGAGGCATTCTGCAAGTGCCACTTCCGCGTGGGCCGCGAACGATACGAAATCGCCGGCGGCCCCGTCGACGAGGCTGTGCTGCCCGGACCCGGGCAATAACGGGCCCTGCGGACCTGGGGGCCTGGGTTGCCGACCGGCTGGAGTCAGTATGCCCGATTGGTGTTTAAGAAAGGAATAGGACATGCGGTGTGTTTACGGTGTGCTTGGCGCGGTGGTGTTGGCGTTCCTGTCCACGTCCCTGAGCTGGGCGGCGTCCACGCCGCAGGCGGATTGGATGAAGCATGCCCCGGGCGTGTTGACGCCGGCATTGCAGGCGAAGCTGGCCGTTTACAGACAGCGTGGCCTGCTGGCGGATTATTCCGATGCCCTGGCGTTCTGGCCCATGGGCGATGGCCAGGGGCTCCTGCTGCGCACGTTCGGACATCTGGGGGATACCAATCCCTGGCTGCTGGCCAGCGCCGCCATCAATACCAAGTGGGTGACTGATAGCCGCTTCAAGGGGCAATACGCCCTGGAGTTCCATCCCCCGCTGAGTTACATGAACGGCGGGGGGCGGCATATGCTGGGAGGTGCCCCGCAGAGCACCGTCGCCGCTTGGTGCCGGCCGGCCTGGCACCAGGGCGGCGGCATGATCTTCTTCGAGGGCGGCGCCCTGGCGGGGCGAGGTGTGTACGTCAACGCCGTCGAAGGCAAGGGCAGCGCCTCGACCATCCTGACCCAGAACGGCAAATCCGAGTACCTGAAAACCAAAGCGGTGGACCTCCCGGGAGGCTGGATGTATGTGGTGTGGGTCTATGACGGCCCGGCCGGCAAGCAGACGGTCTATATCAACGGCCAGGAAGTGGCCCAGCAGGCGACGGCCTTCAAAACCTTCACCGCGCCCGGCCTGGGCTGGAATATCGGCGGCGGGGATCCCAGCTCCGGGATGACCGGGCAGTTTCACGGCGTCATCGATGAAGTGGTGATCTGGAAGCGCGCCCTGAGCGCCTCGGAAATCGCCCGGTTTTACCAACTGGGCAAGCCGGATCCGGGCACGGAAGTTACCCCGACCGTCCGCCCGCCGCTGGAAAAACTGACCGCCACCGGCCTGCCCACCATCGGCGATATCGCGTATCACTTCGATTTCGACGACCACCTGCAGCCGCAGATCGTCGGCGGCATGATCGCCGGGCACACCCAGGCCCAGATGATCCGCGACTGCCCGGCACGCAATGGTACGACGATGGTGCCGGCCAATACGCCCCGCTATCGGCCGGGGCGCTTTGGACAGGGCATCTACATTGGCGACAAGACCGCCGACATGCCCAAGGGCGAAACGCTGCATTACGTCCTGTCGCACCCCATTCCCGAAAAGCAAGGCGCCATCGCCCTGTGGTTCAAGCCCGATTGGGCGTGGGATAATGGCACCCATCAGCTCTTTTTTGCCGCCTACACCATGCTGAGTGCAACGGTGGAAGGCCCGCGCATTCTGGGCTACGCCGGAGGCGATGACAAAACCGGCAATCTGATTCTCTATGCCACGCCCTGGGAATGGCCCAAGCAACTGAATACCCAGGCCGGTGCCTGGCACTTCCTGGTGGTGTCATGGTACAAAGACGGCACTGCGCAATGGTTCCTCGATGGCTTGGCCGGCGAGCGCTACTACGCGCCCGAACGCAATTTCGGCCGCGATCTATGGCTCGGCTATACCGGCGGGTGGGCCGGCACCGAGCGCGATGACGGGCTCTATCGCCCCGACGCCGTGGTGGACGAGATGACCATCTTCAATACCGGGCTGTCGCCCGCTCAGGTAACGTCGCTCTATAAACTGGACAAGCCGCTGCTCTCGGCGGTGCAGGGCATCCAGAACCAGGTGCGACGCACCGCCTGGAAGCGCGGCGAACAGATTTCCTGGGACTTCAAGTGTTACTCGGCTGGCAAATTTACCGCCACCCTCACCCGGGGCCGCGAACAATGGCCGCTTTTCAGCGCCGATGTGAGCCGGGGCGAGATGGTGGACGTTCCCTGTGATAGCACGCACCTGCGCCCGGGCAAATACGACCTGGTGGCCAGACTCCAGCCCGCGCAGGGCATGCCGTTCGAACAGCACGTGGATGCCTATGTCATGGAGGATCAGACGCCGCCCGTCGTCTTCGGCGTGGTCTCCGAGGCGCAGAGCGATGCAGACCTCGATCACCTGGCCCAGGCCGGCATCTATCAGGCGGGCGAGGCGGCGACGGATGATCGCTCGGTGCTGGACAAGTATTACCGCCGCGGCCTGCATTATTCGCCCATGCTGGGCGCCGACCTGGCGATGCGGATTCTCCGGCGCAAGAACCTGCCCAAGCAGCAATGGCAGCAGTTGTTCATGAGGCCCGGCGCCGCGCCGGAGTATTGCGACAGCGAAGAGACCTTGGCCCAGCCCTTCAGCCCGCTGGTGCAGGACGTCCTGCGCCGCATGGTGGACAAACTCGTTGCCCCCCTTAAAGGGCATCCGGCCTTCCGCTATATCACCATGCACGACGAACTGAATCAGCAGGTGGATGTCAGTCAATCGGCCCTGGACTATTTCAAGCAGCAAACGGGCATCACCGGGCTGCCGGACTTCAAGCCGGTGCCTCCCGGCGCCATCCTGCCCGATAGCGATCCGCGCGTGAAATGGATCGAGACCTTCGGGGCGCCCAAGACCTGGACCAACATGAACATCGGCATGACGGACAAGGTCGTCACCGACGAACTGCACAAAGTGGCGCCCGGCGTGCAGACGTGGGCCCAGCCCACCGCCTGTATGGGCATGGCCGACTTCGAAGTGCCGGAGATCTATCCGTATCTCATCGAGGGCCCCACCCTGCGTTACACCGGGGACAAGCCCGAATTGATCGCCGACCCCTTTATGGACGTGGCCCGCGCCCTGCAGCGCGTAACGCCCCTCAAGCCGCTGTGGCCGATGCTCGGCTGGCTGAACATGCCCGGGGCGCCGGAGTTCGACCAGAGCCTGCAGGTGATGATGGAAATCTGCTTGGCCAAGGGCGCCCAGGGCATCCTTATCGCGCCGGACACCTGGACGCGCAACCGGCCCGATATGATCGCCACCGTGCGGCACCTGGTGGATTTCACCAAGCGCTACGGCCCGATGCTCAAGCAACTCCGCTACACGGGCCTTGGGCGGGTCGCCGTGCTCTTGAATCCATACAACGCCCTGAACAATGCCAGCTTGGTCGCCGACAACAACATCTGGCTGGTTGTGCCGACCCTGCGGGCCAACGGCATCCCCACCGAGGTAGTCAACGTCAAGCAGGTGTTGGCGGGCGACCTCGACCACTACGATGCCCTCATCCTGGTGAACTACACCGCAACCACCCGAAGCTTGCAGGACAAAGTCATGGCCTTTGCCCGACGTGGCGGGGCCGTGTTCTGCGATGACATTTCACAGCAGGCCCCCGACTTGCTGCCACCCGGTACGGTACGCCTGCCCTGGCAGCCCATTCAGGGCTTTGGCGATCCCATCGCCCTGCGCCAGCCGCTGCTCAAGATGTTTGCTCCGGTCTTGAAATCCTGGCCGGTTTCCACCAGTTCGGCCAGGCTCGTCCCTTACTACGCGCTGGGCGAGAACAGCCAGGTGTATTTCGTCATCAACTCCGACGTGTACAACCCGCAGGAAGGGCAGGTGTCCGTGGAAGGCGGCCAGGGCGTCGTCTATGACCTAATGACCGGGACGCCGGTCAAGACGCAGGTGATTCACCACCGCCTGACCTGGCCGGTGCAGCTCGCCAAGGGCGGTTGGCGCATCTTCGTGCGGCGGGCCTCGCCCATTGCCACCGTGCAGGCCACGAGCACTTCCCGGGGCGCGCAGGTCAAGGTCACCGTCCATGTTTCGGCCCAGGACAGCACCCCTGCGGCCGACGTGCCGGTGGACGTACGCGTCCTGGATACCACCGGCCGGCCGACACCCTACGGCGGCGATGTGGTCACGGATGACCAGGGCAATGCCGTTCTGGTATTCGAGGTCGCCGCCCTCACGGATAAGCCTGGTGTCTGGGGTGTGGAAGTGACCGAACTGCTTTCCGGCCAGCATGCGAAGGCCAGCGCAAACTTGAACTTTTGAGAGGAATGCGTCCTGCGGCGCTTCGGCGGCGTGCTGGCAGGACCGCTCGGCGGGCGTTGGGGCCCTGGACCCCGTGGCCCGTTCGATCACGCATCCCGCTCGCTTCCTGCGGGTGCGCCTGCGGTCCGGGTACACTCCAGCGCACGGCGACGTCAGGATCGATCTCTGTTCCAGCACTGGTGATCCATGCATCGGATGACAGGACGTTCTATGACCCGCGAAGGTTTACCGGTTCTTCATATCGGCGGCGACCCCGCCTCGTGCGGCCAGGCGTATGGCGAAGCCCTCCGCGATCAAATGGTCGGGTACTACTATCGGCTGCGTTCGGCCGAGGCCAGGAAGTTGGCCTTTGCCCAGCGCTGTTGGCCATACCTGCAGCGCCAAGCCCCGATCTCCGCTCGCTTCATGCAAGGCATGGCACGCGGCTCGGGCATGCCGATCCAACAGATCGTCACCCTGACGCTGTATGAGGAACTGGCCCATCAGCCGCACTGCACCGCCTTGGTCGCCACGGGTGAGGCGACACGCGGCGGTCATGCCGTCGTGGGGATGAACTGGGACGCCGGGCCCGACGCCTTTGCCTGGCCGGGCCTGCTGCGCCTGGAGATGCGGCATCAGCCGCGCCTGCTCGCTTACCATTTCCCCGGGCTATGGGTCAGTGCGGGCATCAACGAATGCGGCCTGGCGATCGGATGGACCAGTACGGGCATGAGCCCGATGGTGCCTCCCCGCCCGGGCGTGCCGACCCACGTGTTGCTGGCGGAGTTGCTGCGCGAACCTGATGTGTCGGCCGCCCTGGACCGTATGCAACAGATGCGCCATGCGGGTCCGTTCATCCTGTTGCTGGCGGATGCGGCGGGTCACACCGCGGTGATTGAGGCCTCCTCGCACCAGTTACACATCGAACGCAATTGCGCCAGTGCCTGCC
>JAJXSS010000204.1 GCA_021784455.1 Planctomycetota bacterium | reverse complement strand
CCCAGCAAAAGGCCCATGAGCACCGCGTGCAGCGTCAGGATATCCGCCGTGCCGTAGGCCAGCAACTTGGTCACATGCATGACCACCGTGGCCAGGGCCTCCGTCCCGATGTAGGCGCCTTTGACCAGGCCATAGGCCAGAAAGAACGGCGCCATGAGCGGTCCGACGCTGCCCATCAGGGCGGACAGAAAGCTCGATCCCGCGCCCAGGACGGCAAATGCGCGCAGCGGAATGCGGTGGACGTTGCCCTTGCGCCAGCGGCGATACCCAACCACGAATAAGAGAAACGCCCCCAGCAGCCGGGTCAATAGTGTGCCGGGCACCTCGGCGAACAACAGGCCGCCCACCAGGGCCGCCGGCACCCCGCCGAGGGCAAACCATCCGACCACGCGGTAGGACAGCTCGCGCCGGTTGAACCAGACGCGGCTGGCGTTGCCAATAAGCTGGGCCACGGTCAGGATGGGTACGGCGCTGCGCACGCCGAAGGCCAGCACCAGCACCGGCAGGAGCACCGCGGCCCCGCCAAAGCCGGTGACCGCGGCGAGCGTGGAGGCCAACAGAGCCGCGATGAGAAGCAGGATCCAGTGCAACACGCTTCAAAGCGTACCGCACGGCAGTTGTCCGTGCGACCCGGTCGGGCGGCGGCCCATCCGCGGCACGGTCCACTAACAACGCGCCACCGCCCAAGGCTGCGCCTGCCGCGTTCACACCCGCAGGTCGAAGCGGTCCAGGTTCATCACCTTGTCCCAGGCCGTCACGAAGTCTCGGACAAACTTCTTTGCGCCATCTGCGCTGGCGTAGACTTCGGCCAGGGTCCGAAGCTGGGCGTTGGAACCAAAGACCAGATCGACCCGGGTGGCGGTCCACTTGAGTTCACCCGTTTGGCGGTCGCGGCCGTCGAATTCCACAGCATCCTTGGCGGTCGGTGTCCACTCGATACCCATGTCCAGCAGGTTCACGAAGAAGTCGTTGGTCAGGGCTTCCGGCCGCCGGGTGAAGACCCCGTGCTTCGACCGCCCGAAGTTGGTGTTCAGGACACGCAGGCCGCCGATGAGGACGGTCATTTCGGGGGCGGTCAGGGTCAGTAACTGGGCGCGGTCCACCAGGAGGTGCTCGGCTGGAACGGAGAATCTGGCCTTGAGGTAGTTGCGGAAGCCGTCCGCCACCGGCTCCAGCACGGCGAAGGATTGCGCATCCGTCTGGGCCTGAGAAGCATCCATCCTTCCGGGGGTGAAAGGAACAGTCACTGTCTGGCCGGCATTTCTGGCCGCCTGTGCGATGCCGGCGCAGCCGGCCAGAACGATCAGGTCGGCCAGGGAGATTTGCTTGCCGGGGCGGCCGCGGGTCGCGGCTTTATTGAACGCATTCTGGATGCCTTTGAGGGTCTTGAGCACCTTGGCCAGGCGCGTGGGTTCATTGACGATCCAATCCTTCTGTGGTGCGAGGCGGATGCGGGCGCCATTGGCCCCCCCGCGCTTATCCGAGCCTCGGAAGGTAGATGCCGATGCCCAGGCGGTCGAGACCAGCTCCGCCACCGACAGGCCCGAGGCCAGGATCTGGTTCTTGAGCCGGGCGATGTCCTTTTGATCGACGAGTTTGTGGTTGACCGCCGGAATGGGGTCCTGCCAGATCAGGTCCACCCTGGGGACCTCCGGGCCCAGGTAGCGGGCCTTGGGGCCCATGTCGCGGTGGGTCAGCTTGAACCAGGCTCGGGCGAAAGCCTTGGCCAGCTCATCCGGATGCTCGTAGAAGCGCCGCGAGATCCTCTCGTACACCGGGTCCATCCGCAGCGACAGGTCCGTGGTCAGCATGGTCGGGCGGTGTTTCTTGGACGGATCGTGGGCATCGGGAACGGTTGCTTCCGCCCCCTTGGCCACCCACTGATGGGCGCCCGCGGGGCTTTGGGTCAGTTCCCATTCGTACTCGAACAGGTTCTTGAAGAAATGGTTGCTCCACTGGGTGGGCGTCTGGGTCCAGGTGACCTCGATCCCGCTGGTGATGGTGTCGCCGGCCTTGCCCGAGCCGAAGCGGCTCTTCCAGCCCAGGCCCTGCTCCTCGATCGGGGCGGCTTCGGGCGCGGGGCCCACCAGCCTGGCATCGCCGGCGCCGTGGGTCTTGCCGAAGGTGTGGCCCCCGGCGATCAGCGCCACCGTTTCTTCATCGTTCATGGCCATGCGGGCGAAGGTCTCGCGGATGTCCCGGGCCGCGGCGATGGGGTCCGGGTTACGGTTGGGCCCCTCCGGGTTGACGTAGATCAGGCCCATCTGCACCGCGGCCAGGGGGTTTTCCAGGTCGCGGTCGCCGCTGTAACGCTGGTCGCCCAGCCACTCTTTTTCCGAGCCCCAGTAGGTGGCTTCATCCGGCTCCCACACATCCTCCCGCCCGCCGCCGAAGCCGAAGGTTTTGAGCCCCATGGTCTCCAGGGCGACGTTGCCGGCCAGGACCATCAGATCTGCCCAGGAGATTCTGCGGCCATATTTCTTCTTGACCGGCCAGAGCAGCCGGCGAGCCTTGTCCAGGTTGACGTTGTCGGGCCAACTGTTGATGGGGGCGAAACGCTGCAGGCCGCTGCCCGCTCCGCCCCGGCCATCGCCGATGCGGTAGGTGCCCGCCCCGTGCCAGGCCATGCGAATGAAAAGCGGCCCGTAGTGCCCGAAGTCCGCTGGCCACCAGCCCTGGGACCGGGTCATCAGGGCCGCCAGGTCCTTCTTGACGGCCTGAAAGTCCAGGCTCTTGAACTCCTTGGCGTAGTTGAAGCCCTTACCCATGGGATTGGCCTGGGGGGAGTTCTGGTGCAGGACCTTGAGGTTGAGCTGGTGGGGCCACCAGTCGCGATTGGACGGGACGCCGGTGGGAGCGTGGCTGAAGGGACATTGGGCTTCGCTGGACATGGGTTGGCTCCTTTCGTAAACGGGTTCCCGGTTGCACTTGGGCAGACCACAGTGAACAACTCGAGTGCGGTCGTTGCTGGATTCTAGCTCTCATCCCCGGGGCAGTGTGCCCCGGGGACTTGCGGGCAGCAAACCTGATTGGCCGGGGGGGGAAGGCGGCGGGCCGCAGGAACTCCAGGGGGTGGCCCAGCATTGGCTCGACCGGAAGCGGCTCAAGCCTGACCCGACCGAAAGCCAGCCCCGACTCAGCCGACGCCACCGAGCCGCGGGCGCTCAACGCGAGGGGCCGCAGCGCGTCTCAGGGCGCGGGAATAACGTGCGCAGACCAGGCGGAAGTGGTGGCCCAGGACGGCGAGCTCAACCGATTTGGGCAGCAGCCAGGGTTGGTGGCATAAGGTCCAGACCAGGAACCGCCAGTAGCGGAACCGTTCGCGCCCGAGGACGCCCAGAACGATGTGCGCACGGAGGAAGGCGCGTATATCCTGCCACTGCAGACGTTCGGGGATCGGCGGCCGACGGTAGTTCCGCAGGAAGGTCTGGGCACGCTGATAGTAGTAGGGCGGCGAGTAGATGGCGGCCAGGAGCTTGCGATACCCGGCACGCAGGTCATGCTCGCTCATGGCGGGGATGAAATTGGGCATGGCTCCCACGTTGTCGCCGGCCGATTCCTGTCGGAGCCGGTTTTCGCGCTGCATGCGACGGTGCAGGCGCGTGCCTTTAAGGGCCTGCAGCAGGCCGACCATGGCGGTCGTGATGCCGCTGGCCTGGATGAAGTCGATCTGCCGCTGGAAAATCGACGGCGTGTCGTGATCGAAGCCGACGATGAAGCCGGCCTGCACGGTAATGCCGGCCGCCTGCAAGTGTTTTACATCGGCCAGCAGATCGCGGTGCGTATTCTGACGCTTGTGGCAGGCCCGAAGGGTTTGGACATCGGGCGTCTCAATGCCGATGAAGACTGTGTTGATACCGGCGCGGGCCAGGAGCGTCACGAGGTCGGGGTCATCGGCAAGATCGATGGAGACCTGGGCGTTGAAGACAAGCGGGCCGCGCCGGCGCTGCCAAGCTATGAGCGCGGGCAGGAGTTCGGTCTTGAGATGCTGGCGGCTGCCAATGAGATTGTCATCCACCAGGAAGACGCCTCGGTGCCACCCCAGGGCCTTGAGCGCATCGAGCTCGGCCAGGACCTGGGAGACGGTCTTGTGGCGGGGGCGGCGACCGAGCTGGGCCGTGACATCGCAGAATTCGCAGTCGAACGGGCAACCGCGGGAGTATTGGATGGGCATCATGGCATAGCGGTGGATAGCCGCCAGCTCGAAGCGCGGCGTCGGCGATAAGGTCATGTCCGCGTAGGCCGTAGTGGCGTAGCGCGGCTGGAGTCGGCCGGCGCAAAGATCGGCGAGAAAGGGTGGAAGCGTTAACTCGGCCTCGTTGAGCACGAGGCAGTCGACCGCGGGGATGATATCGGGCTGGGCGGAAAAGAGAGGCCCCCCGGCAACCACCGGGACTCCGGCCCGGTGGGCCCGGGTCACCACCTCACGGGCGGAATTCTGCTGGATGGCCATAGCACTGAGCCACACGTAGTCTGCCCAGGCCAGGTCTTCAGCACGCAGTTGGTGGACGTTCAGATCGACGAGCCGAACCGGCCATTCCCGCGGAAGCATCGCGGCCACGGTCAACAGCCCCAGGGGCGGTCCCAAGGCGCGTCGACCAATGAAACGCAGGGCGTAGGTGTAACTCCAGAACGTGATGGGGAACTGCGGATAGACCAGAAGGACATTCATACGCACCTCGCAGTTGGAGCCGCGGCGGGCAAGGCTCGGCGTCAGCGCGGGTCCCCGGGTTGCGTTCGGGTGGGCGGGCTCTGTCCCCCAAACTCCTCGCATCATTGTATCCCCGCCGCGGAGTTGCCCCCCACGCTGGGTGCTCCACCTGTGGGGCCATTGCCCCTGGCTTGGGCGGTCCGGGCGCCTTGCCTCGGTGGCGGTTTAAGCCCTGCGGTCCCCCCGACCGCCGTGGTGTGCCACCAGCCCGAGGCCGTGGGCCCCGACCCGTTCGTTCCACCGATCCGAAACCATCGATCCCTGATGCCTGCGCCCGCCGATAATGGAAAGCATGACCGCCCCCAGCCGGCCCACTGTCGAATTGATCGCCGATGAACAGCACTACGAGAAGGTGGTGCGCAAGGGGATTCTGCGGGCTTCGGCCAGCCTGGCTATCGCCACCGCGGACTTCAAGGCCATGCTATTACCGGATGCCGCAGCCGCGGGCAGACGGGGGAGGACACCCGCCGCGTCGATAGTCGAGCATCTGGCCGAACTGGCCGAGCGGGGGGTGGAGATCCGGCTTCTTCACGCCGGAGTGCCCAGCATCCCAGCCCTCAAGGAACTCAAACGCGGCGTCCCCCGGAATCTGCGCATCCGGCGCTGCCCGCGCCTCCATGCCAAGGCCATCATCGTGGACTGCCGGGCCATGTACCTGGGCTCGGCCAACCTCACCGGGGCCGGCTTGGGGGCCAAGCATGCCGACAAACGCAACATCGAGTGGGGCCTGTGGACCACTTCCACCGACCTGATCGACTCGGTGCTGGCCCGCTTTGATGCCCTGTGGGAAGGGGCCCGCTGCACCACCTGTCGGCGCAAGGAGGTGTGCCCCGTGCCCCTGGAAGAACCGCACCTGTAGGGCCTTCTGGCCGGGGGCCGCAGCGCTGAACCCCGGGGCAGAGCCTAAAACTGTTCCCAGTGCAGCACCGACTCCAGCGCCCGCTTGGGCGCCCGCGGCACCGCCTGGGCTTCGTAGCCCATGGGCAGCAGGGCCACCAGCTTGTGGTCCGCCGGGGCGCCCACGGTGGCCAGCACGGCCGCGGCATACGGCCGCTTGTCCCCCGAGACCCAGCAGGACTGCACCCCCAGCGCTGCCGCCGCTACCAGCATGTTCTGGGCGGCCGCAGCGCCATCTTCCAGGTAGTAGGTGGTGGCCCGGCAGATTACCACCACACACGCCCCCGCCTCCGCGATGAACTTGCCGAAATCGGTCAGGTCGGCCAGGGCCCGTCGCCGGGTGGGATCCGTGACCACGATAAACTCCCAGGGCTGCTCGTTGCGGGCCGTGGCCGCCAGCCGGCCGGCATCGACAATCTTCTCCAGCACCGCCCGGGGCACCGGCCGGGCTTGAAACCAGCGCGTGGCGTGACGGGCAACCAGAGCCTCCAAAGCTTCCATGGGCAGGAATCCTTCCCCGGCACAAGAGAATCAAAACTCCGTTTAGCCAGCCCACTGTCCGCCCCCCGCTCCGGAGTGTCAAACCCCTGGACCCCCCGGAACCCCCGGAATCCCCGAACCCGCCACCGCGGAAATGCTCCTGCTGGAGAACCAGCGGCCCGGCGAAGCGGCGTGAGGGCTGTGACGTGCCTGATACCTCTTCGCCGTCCCGAAATTGTCCGGTGTCCCCTTATCCGGTCACGACTATTGGAGGTCACTAACATGAGTTACACGTGTCCTGTCTGTGGCTATCCTGGCTTGAACGAACAACCGCGTAGCGACCGAACCGGCGCTTCAGATGAAATCTGTCCGTCTTGCGGAATTCAATTTGGATATGATGATGAGGCTGGTGGTAACCCAGCCGCACGAGAACAGATTTATCTGCGATGGCGCAAAAAATGGATCGAGGAAGGAATGGTATGGAAATCCAAAGGCATTATTAAGCCGCCACCAGATTGGAGTCCGATGGAACAACGGCGTGCCGTCGAAAGGAACCTATAAGTTGTAATTCTATTGTAACCTACCCCAACGGCAACGTGCTGGATTACAATTACGGCACCACCGGAGGACTCAATGACGTGATCGGCCGGTTGGACAACCTCTCCGAAAGTGGCCAGGAATTGGAGGGTTACCAATACCTGGGCCTGTCCACGGTGGTGGAACTGGACCACCCCCAGACCGGTGTGAACCTGACCTACATCCAGCAGCCGGGGGAAGGCAATCTCCTGACCGATGGGGGCGACCAGTACACCGGCCTAGACCGCTTCGGCCGGGTGATCGACCAGAACTGGTACGACACCGCCACCGGCACGTCTACAGACCATTACCAGTACACCTACGATGCCGATGGCAACGTCACGGCCAAGGCCAACCTGCTGGATAGCGCCTTGAACGAGACCTACACCTACGACAGTCTGAACCGGCTGACGGACACGACTCGCGGAGGTGTGGATTACCAGTCGTGGACGCTGGATGCCCTGGGCAACGACACCAGCGTGACGACACAGGGCGTGCAGCAGACCAACACCTTCAACAGCCAGAACCAGATGACCGTTTCCGGGGGGAGCACCCTGGGCTTCGACCACAACGGCAACACGACCGTGGACGACCAGGGGCACACGCTGGTGTACGACGCCTGGAACCGTTTGGTGGCTGTCAAGGATTCCAGGGGCAGCACCCTGGCCGCCTACAGTTACGATGGTCTGGGCCGGCGGGTGGCGGAGAGCTGTCCCGGCAGTTCGTACCTCTTCGCCGTCCCGAAATTGTCCGGTGTCCCGTTATCCGGCTGCCAACCTTGGGAATTGGTGAGGGCGGAGTCGTCGGTGTAGGAGGAACACACTATTTTTGATATGCAACGTAGCTTTCGATATAAGTGGATGATTGCCCGATTGCTTATAGTAGCAATTAACGTCGGGGGGATTGTTGCCATCCCAAAAGCACGATCTAATTTGGATTGGAAAGCGTGCTTTCTAATCAGCGTCATTTCCTCAGCAACTCTGTTCACGTGGCTGACCATAGTCCGCTATAAGAAAGAGGTCGATTGGTCGGAGCCGT
>JAJXSS010000203.1 GCA_021784455.1 Planctomycetota bacterium | reverse complement strand
GATCCCCTTTCCCACACCCAACACCCCAAGTGTCACCCTCGCGCGCTCTCCCACCTGTGCGTCGCAAGGAGCCGCGGGCTGGCGAGACAACCGCCGATCCGCACCGCCCGCCGGGCCCCCCAGGCGGTGACCCATCACGTAGTGGCCGTAGCCGACCGTACCGGCCGGTGGCTGGTGGAGCGTCGCCCGCGACGGGGATTGTGGGCGCGGCTGTGGCAATTCCCGACGGCCGAGGATCTTGCGGCGGATGCACCGGCCGACGAGATAATCAGGCGGCTGGGGCTCGAGGGCCGGCTGGCCGCGGGGGAGCTGCATGAACGGGGTCGGTTCGGACACGCCACGACCCATCGCAAGATCACGTTTGTGCTTTGGCGGGCCGCCGTCCAGGCAGTCGAGGCCGGTCCCGGGCGGGTTTGGCGCACCTGGGACGACTTGCCACAACTGGCCATGTCCAATCCGCAGCGGCGGATCGTGGCGATGATCAAGTTTCCGGGTACGCCGGCTGGCGATCGCGGCAAAGTGTAGGTGGCCGCGGGGGGGGCCGGCCTCAAGGCCAGGCCTGCGACTACATGAGGAACTTGCGCAGGTAGGCGACGGCGCGGCGCGGCCCGACGATGCCCACAATCTGGCCGCTCATGTTCAGGATGGGCACGTGCCGGAAGCCGGCTACAGCCATGAGATTCAGGGCCATCGCCGGCGCGCTGTTGTCATAAACCACGGCCGGTTCGTGGGTCATCACCAGGCTGACGGGCAGGTGCTTGATCTGGTCGAAGCGTTCGGCCACCTTGTTCAGCACATCCCGTTCCGTGAAGATGCCCACCAGGTGGTCATTCTCCACCACCATCAGGCAGGCCACATCATTGCCCAGCATGATGCTCATGGCCTCGACGATGGAGGTGCTGGGGCTGATGGTGGAGAAAGGCGTCACCTTCATTTCGGTGATGCGGTCTTCGCAAAGGGCCCGCTCGAATTCGTCGTTGTAGACCGGGGCCTCGTAGCGGCTCAGGGGGTCCTCAAAGTCGCTGGTGTCATCGGCCGGATGGCGCTGGGGGCGTAAAACCATGTTGCGTTCTCCTGATAGCAGACCGGGCCTGGGAAGGGATCCAACGCTCGCGGATGCGTTTCCTACGCGCCTTCGCGCTCTTCCATGGAGATCAGCGGCTTCATCCGTTGCACCTTCACGTGGCGGGGGAAGTGATCGGCCAGGTACTCCATCACGCCCTTTTGCCCGGTCAGGCCGACGACCTTGCCCTCCTGGTCCACCACGGTCAGGTAGCGGATCTGCCGCTGGCCCATCATGCGCACCAGGTCCGCCACGGGCGTATCCATGCTGACGGTGTCGGCGTTCTGATACATCACCGCGCTCACCGGCTGATCCAGTTTGCCGCCGCTTTCCACCAGGAGCTTGAGCAGTTGCCGCTGGGTAAACTTGCCCAGCGGACGCTCGGTGGCATCCACCACGATGGCGCAGCCCAGTTGCGCTTCACGCATTTGGGCGGCGACCTGGCGCACCGGGGTCTCCGGGCGCACCAGAAGAGGCTTGCGCACCGCCAGTTCCGCGACAGTCTCATGGGTGATGTGGTAACGGACGCCCTGTTCCATGACGCAACTCCTGTGCAAGTTCCGCCTCAAGATGGTAGGCCGCGGTCATGACGCTGGTGAACGGTCCGCCGTTTTGTCCTCCCGGCCAGAGATCTGTCGCGCAGGATACCAGAGTTTGGCAATGCCGGCCGGGGCGGGGAGTTACCCACCATAAAAGACTATTTGGCCCCGAGTTTGTGGCGGATCATCCGGGCCCGCGCCTCGCGCCGGGCGGCCTGATCCATCTCACATGCCGTGATGCGCTGCAGATGGGCCGATTGGGAAAGCAGGAAAAGCTCGTTGAGGGTGCGGATGTCCACGCAGTCCAGGCGACCCAGGTTCACCCCCAGGCGCAGGTGCGACAGGAGCGACATGACCTCATCGGTGCCGATCACCCGGGCATGGGTCAGGATGGCCCAGGCCCGCCAGATGCGGTCATCCAGCAGGGCCGCGCGGTGCTTGATCAGGGCTTGGCGGGCCTGCTGCTCGTAGGCGATGATCTGGGGCACGATGTTCTCAAGGAATCCGTGCAGGATCTCCTCTTCGCTCTTGCCCAGCGTGGTCTGGTTGGAGATCTGGAACAGGTCGCCCAGGGCGTCGGACCCTTCGCCGAAGAAACCGCGCACGGCCAGGTGGGTGTCGCGGGCGGCGCGGCGCACCTTCTCGATTTCGCCCGTGAGTTTCAGGGCCGGCAGGTGCATCATCACGCTCACCCGCACCCCCGTGCCCACGTTGGTGGGGCACGCGCTCAGGTACCCCCAGCGGCTGGAATAGGCGAAGTCCAGCCTTTCCTCCAGCACATCGTCGATGTGGCTGATCTGGTCCCAGGCCTCCTCCAGTTGCAGCCCCGAACGCAGCACCTGCATCCGCAGGTGATCTTCCTCGTTGGCCATGATGGCAAACGTCTCATCGGCTGCGATGGCCACGGCCCGAGGCTGGTCGCCGCCGCCCTGGGCGTGCTGGCGGCTGATCAGGTGCCGCTCCACCAGAAGCTGGCGGTCCAGATCGTCGGCTTCGTTCAGGTCCACCCAGATGATGTCCCCGGCCAGCCGGCCGGACATGATCTCGCCCCGGCAGCGTTCCAGCACTTCCAGACGCTGGCGGCGGCTGGCCCGGTTGACAAAGGGAAAGCCGGCCAGGTTGCGGGCCAGGCGGATGCGGCTGGATAGGACGATCTCACTGTGCGGCCCCGAGCCGCGCAGCCACTCCCCGGCACGCTGAGTCAGGGCCTGAACGTTCATGTCGGGCTGCCCTCGCAGGCGCGAATCTCGTCCCGCAGACGCGCCGCCTGTTCATAATCTTCGGCCGCGACGGCATCCGCCAGTTGCTTGCGCATGCGCAAAAGGCGCTGCTGGCGGTGCTCATCGGCCCCGGCCCGGCGGGGCACTTTGCCGATGTGGTGCGTGGCCCCTTCGTGGGCCCGCTCCAGCAGGGGGGCCAGTTGCGCTTCAAAGGCCCGGTAGCACTCCGGGCAGCCCAGCAGGCTGTGTTCCCGGAACTCGTTGAAGGTCATGCCGCAGTTGTCGCACGCCAGTTCCTGCTGGGCCCCGGCCATGCCGCTGTGCAACTGGACAAATTTGGTCAGCAGCTCATTGATCGGGGCCTGGGCCTCTTTGGGGACCAGGCCGGCCTGCGCGGCATGGGCCTCGCACAGGTGTTCCTCGATCTTCTGGCCCTTGACGATCTTCACCGAGTGATACGTCGCCGGCTGGTCGCATTGATCGCACTTGTGCTTCACGGCAGTGGGTCCTCGGCTCCGCGCCCTTCCCCTGCAATTCTAGAGGTGGCCAGGCGCTCCAGCAAGGACCATCAATCGAACCTACCGGGCCGCGTTGTAATCATCGACCAGCCGGCCGACGAGCCGCACGCGTTCCACGTCTCCGTTGGCCGCAATCTCATCGCTGATGCCCAGAACCAAATGGGGGGCGAACAGATCCAGGCACTTGCGGACGCAGTCGCTCAGAACCTGCTCACTGTAGGTGTCCAGGAAGTACACCGCGGGAATGCCATCCAGCAGGTACATGTCGCCCAGGGCCGCTTTGGCCTCTTCCAGGGTCACATCGCCCTGGGGCAGGGGGGTGATCGCCTCGATGCCATCCAGCCCGGTATCGCGGGCGTAGGGCAAGAGCGGTTTGACGTTGCCATCCCAGTGCGCGTGCACGAACTTGCCGGCCTGGTGCAGGCGCTGGGTACGGCGCTGATATTCCGGCAGCAGGTAGCGCTCGAACAGGTCCGGGGTGGTCACCGACGCATGAATGTTGTCGCCGAAATTGATGATCTGGATGGGGCTGCTGCCAATCACCTCAATAAGCTGATGCTGGTTGTGATTCAGGGCCGCGAAATAGGCCTCACACGTACCTGGATAGTCCATGAGGGCGTAGATGGCATTCTCCACCCCCATCTCGCTGACAAACAACTGCTGGATGGTGGTGCGGCAGATGTACATGGTGGGGGCCCCCAGCCCGGCCCACTCCCGGCTCAGGCGGTCAAACGTCGCCTGGTCCCAGCGCCAGCGGCGGCGCTCTTCCCGCCAGGCGGCCACGCGCATCTCGGCTTCGTCGGCGATGGGCCACTTGAGCGGCTCATGCCAGGGGCTGTCCTGGCTGCGGCGGTACACGGCTCGCTGCTGGCCCACGGGGGTTGAAATCACAACCTCGTAATCCGTGGCCGAAAGCTCGCGCCGGGTCATACGCACGCGCTCATCTTCCGTCGAAGTGAAGCACGCGTTGAAGTCGTAGATACGGTTGGAGCAGCCCAGGGCCCGGTAAAGCTGAGGTGCGGTCATCCCGGCGTAGGGCCCGGGCAGGGGCTCCCCGCGAAACTGGCGATCCGTGACCCAGGCCAGGATACGCGGTTGCCAGATCACCTTGCCCCCGGCCCGGCCAAACGCCACGCCCAGGTTCAGTTGGGTGAGGTCCAGGTGAGCATGGTCGGTAGGCCGGCCGGCTACAGCGTGCGAACTCATAGCATTGGCTCTTTCTAAGGGGCTGATTCCCACCGGTCAGTGGCCCGCGGGCCAGCCCTCGGGGTACCGGTCCAGCCAGGCCCGGTTCACGGTGCCCGGGTCGCCATAGCGGTTGCCGGCACGGTCCCGGCCCCGCGCCAGGTAGATCTGGAAGGCATCGTTGCCCTGTGCCGGCAGGAATTTCACCGTGGTGGGGATGTAACGCATGGTGTACCCGCAGCGGCGCATCGTCCCGTGATTGGCGTTGGAACCATGGATCAGTCGGCCGTGGTGGATCGAACATTGATTGGGTTGCAGGACCATATCCACGGCTTGGTGTTCATCGAACTTGCCGGGCTTGATCTCGGTGCCGAAGACCTGGTTCTGCGGATCGGCCACCGCCGCGTAATCCGAGTATCCATCGTGGTGGCTGCCGGGGATGACCCGCATGCAGCCATTGGCCGGCGTGGAGGGGTCGAGCGCCAGCCAGAGGGTCACCACCTCCATGGGGTCGAGGCGTCCCTTCCAGTAGGCCGAGTCCTCATGCCAGGGCACCCGCTTGCCCACCCGGGGCGGCTTGCAGATGAAGTGGCTGGACCACAGGGCGATATCCGGACCGATCAGCGGTTCCACGATGTCCAGCGCCTCATCCGCCAGGAGCCACCGGAACAAGCCGGGGTCGGCGAAATGCGGCACATCCATGTGCTCGGGGGAACGCTGGTTCCAGGTCTGCCAGCGCGTGAGCAACCCCTCGAAATGCTCCTGGAGTTGGCGAAACCGCTCCGGGGTGAAGACGGGCTGATGGAAGTTCAGGTAGCCGTTGGCCTGGAAAAAGGCGACCTGCTCGGGGGTCAGGCGATGAGCCATGTGGTGATCTCCTGCAAGCACCCGCTCGGGGGCAGCCCCGCGGGGCTGATCGCTCCCACGGGTGCAAAATAGAATATGCGCCAAAAAATGATTGTTCTTGGCTAAAAGTGACATGAAACATAACCTATAGTGACCTATGCGCGCAACGTCCCCCCGCAGCCTGTATCTGCGCGATTTTGTGGCCCCGGGCCGCGTGCTGCATGCGGCCAGCACCACTTATGGTCCGGGAAACCTGACCGCTCCGCATACCCACGACTTTGCGGAAGTGTTCTGGATCCGTGCCGGCCGGGGGATTCACCGGGTCAACGGCCGGCGCTTGCCGCTTCAGGCCGCAGACCTGGTATTTATCCGGCCCCACGATGTGCATGCCTTGGCGGCTCCGCGGGGCGAGCAGATGACGTTGGTGAACGTGGCTTTCAGCACACATGAACTGCGCTTCTTGAAGCAGCGCTATTTCCAGGGCCAGCCCCAGTGGCCCTGGGGGGCGCCCGGGAGCCTGCCCCGTGTCCTGAAACTCGGGGCGGGACAGATGCAGCATCTCGATGACTGGTCCCACGTGCTATCCCAGCCGGCACAGTCGCAGATGGTGCTGGATGCCTTTTTGCTCGAGGTCCTGATCTGGTACCAAACGCGGCCGCCGGGCGGCGGCGGACCTCAGGAGCCGGAATGGTTGCGTCTGGCGCTGTGGGAACTGGCCCGATCGAACCGGCTGGCCGGCGGGGTGAGCGAACTGGCCCGCCTGGCGGGCCGGGGCCGGGCCCACATCAGCCGGGTGGTCCGGCGGACGAGGGGGGTGACGCCCACCGAACTGGTCAACCGCCTGCGCCTGGATCGGGCCGCCCGCGAGCTGCGCATGACCGGCCGGCCGATCATCCGCATCGCCCTGGACTGCGGCTGGTCCAATCTCAGCCATTTCTACCGGCTTTTCCGCCAGCGCTTCGGCCTGACCCCCCGGCAGTACCGGCTCCGGGCCCAGACGCCTTTGCGCCTGCCGCCGCACCATAAGTCCTGATTCCGTGGCGTCCTTGGCGCAAAGAAAAACCCCTTGTCAGCAAGGGGTCTTCCAAGTACACCCGGGAGGACTCGAACCTCCAACCCTCAGATCCGTAGTCTGATGCTCTATCCAATTGAGCTACGGGTGCATCCCGAACCGTCAGCATTGTACCCGGAACGACCGCCCCGAACCGCGAGCCCAGCAGATTACGCGGCCAGCCGGCGATGGTCAAATCAACTCTCGCCGTGTAGCGGAACTTGCCGCTCCCGGACGGGGAAAAGCGTCCAGCTTTGGTGTAGAATGGTGGACCCATGGGGGGATGGGCATTGGGAGCCCGGCCGACGCGGAAGGTTCGGCCGGCGGCTGGCCGGCACGCAACTGTAAGGCGGGCCCGGAGTAACGGTTCGATGGCAAGTGAACTGCGTAAAATGGCAGGACGGCGGTGCTCGGTCAAAGGCCGGGCGGTGGCGTGCATGCACCACGCTTCCCATCGGTGACACGGAAGTCAGAATCATAAGGTGAGCGATGATGGAAATTGATCTTTTGCCTCAGATACACTCTCCCGCCGACCTGAAAAAATTGTCCATTGACCAGCTTCCGCGCCTGGCGGAAGAAATCCGCCAGGTCATCTGCTCGGCCGTGTCGCGCACCGGGGGCCACTTGGCCCCCAACCTCGGCGTCGTCGAACTCACCATCGCCCTGCACTACGTCTTTGATTTCGCCCACGACCGCCTCCTGTTCGATGTGGGCCACCAGTGCTATACCCACAAGTTCCTCACCGGCCGCTACCCGCTGCACACGCGGCTGCGGCAGCGCGACGGCATGGCCGGTTTCCCCGAGCCGCGGGAGTCGCCCTACGACCTGTTTTCCGTCGGCCACGCGGGGACGGCCGTCTCCACGGCGGTGGGCATGGCCCGTGGCGACAGCTTCCTGGGCTTGGGCGACCGCAAGGTGGTGGCCCTGGTTGGGGATGCTTCCATCGTCAACGGCCTGGCCATGGAAGGGCTCAACAACGCCGGCACCCTCAAGCGGCAGTTCCTGGTGGTGCTCAACGACAACGGCATGTCCATCGCCAAGCCCCAGGGCGCCATGGCCCAGTACTTCGACCGCGTGCGCATCAGCGGCGAGTTCACCGAGTTCAAGAAGCGGGCCCACGAGATCGTCAAACGCCTGCCCTACGCCCAGACCATCGAGCAGTTGTCGGCCCGCGCCGGCGAGGCCATGAAGGCCGCCGTGGTGCCCGGGCACATGTTCGAGCAGTTCGGCCTGGTGTGCGTGGGGCCCATCGACGGCCACGATATCGCCACCCTCGTGGACATGCTGATCGAG
>JAJXSS010000202.1 GCA_021784455.1 Planctomycetota bacterium | reverse complement strand
CAAGCCAAGAACTTGGGAAGGAGAAAGACGATGCGCGTTTTTCAACCCACATATTTACACCGCAAGACCGGCAAACGCCGCCATGTGAGCCGCTGGTGGGTGGAGGTCAAGGACCCCCACGCCGCCTTGCTTTACCTGTCTGGCTTTCGTGACAAAGCTCGTACTCAGGCTCTGGGTTACAACATCGAAAGACTGATCGCCTGCCGGGTTAGCGGTGCCCCGGTTGACCCGACCCTGCAGCGCTTCGTGGAATCACTGGAACTGCCGACGATGCGGAAGATCCGGGCGAAGCTGGTGGAACGGGACATCTTGGGCACGAACAGCCTGCCATTACACCGCCATCTGCTGGCCTACCTGCGGCATCTGCAGGGCAAGGGCAATACCGCGCAACACTGCCGCGATACGCTAGCCCGCTGCTCGCGCGTCCTGCGCGGTCTGGAAGCCACAACATGGGAAGGCATATCCGTGGATGGGGTGAGGGCTTTCCTCCAGAGTCTCCGGAAAGACTCCCGAAAGCCCATATCAACAACCACGGCCAATCACCACGTGCGTGCCGTCAAGATGCTCTCCCGCTGGATGTATCAGCAGGGCCGGACTTCCGGTGACCGCCTTCTGGCGTGCACGATGTTCAAGATGTTGCCCGATGAAAAGCCGAGGTGCGAACGACGGGCCTTAAGCGTGGACGAGGCGCGAGTTTTGCTGGCCGCCACAACGAGAAGTGACATTCGGCGCGGCGGCATGGCAGGTCCGGAACGCGCGCTGCTCTACAGGCTGGCGATCGAGACCGGTCTGCGCGTTGGTGAGTTGACCAGCCTGACCACGGCCAGCTTCGACCTCGAAGCTTTCCCCGCCACGGTTCGCGTCGAGCAGGGGCGAACGAAGAACCGAAAGGGTGCTTTGTTGAACCTGTCGCCGGCTACAACGGAACTGATACGGCAACATCTCTGCAATAAAGCTCCATCGACACGAGCCTTTGCCATGCCTGCTGGCAGGCACACGGCGGTTATGTTGAGACGCGACCTTGAAGACGTCGGTATCAGTTACCGTGATGCGCAAGGCCGCAAGATCGATTTCCATGCTCTGAGGCACACCCGGGGCGTCTGGCTTGGGCAGTACACGGATGCCCGCCCAGCAGAGATCCGGGAGCTAATGCGGGTGTCGAGCTTGGCGCTCGTCGACCGGTACACTCGGAGTCTGCGTGTCACGAGAGAATACGCCGACGCGTGTCCCTCGCTGGATGTGCCTGCACAAGCTGAAGAACTACGCGCATCAACCGACTGATCCAGCCGACATTGATGCGTCGCGGAACGCCAATTGACTTTCCGTCCTGCTTTCCGCCGGGGTGTGGACAAAGGCGGACATACCTGGACAAATGGCCATTTCCCGTGTAGGCGGATCGAACCACCACCAAGAGAGCCAGGATGCAGAATGCCCCATATTTGACGGCATTTTGAATGCACGCAACAATAGTGCTGGTTGGCACTTTCCACGAGCCGGTGTGGCGGAATGGCAGACGCGACGGATTCAAAATCCGTTGTCCCTTTAAAGGACGTGTGGGTTCAAGTCCCTCCACCGGCATTCCTGGCCTTTCTGCTCCGCGTCGTGCGTGGCTCGTACACCTACCGGGCATGGCTGTGGCTGCGGCACACCTGGCAGGAACGTTTCACCGCGCCGGGCCGCTACGCCGTCATGGCTTGCGGCGGATTTCTGATCGCCGGCAGCTTTCCCAACATCATGTTGGGGGATAAGGCCTGCGCCTTATTTGCGGCCATCATCATGCTGGCCATCGCCCTGTCCGGTGCCAGCCGCCTTAAGCTTCAGGTCCGGCGCCAGGTTCCCAAACGCTGCGTTGCCGGGGCTACGATACCCCTGCACATCCAGGTGGAAAACGTAGCGGGGCCCCCGGTCACGGAGGTGGGAGCCTACGAATTCCGCCTGCCTGCAGGCGTCAAAATCAACGAGCCTGTCTGTTACAGCCCGCTTCTGGCCCCGGGCGAAACCTGGCGCCACACCTATACCGTTACCGTCGGTTCCCGGGGCACCTATGACCTGCCGGGCCCGACGGTTCTGTCGGCGTTTCCCTTTGGCCTGACCAATGCCCGCCGCTTTGCCGCCGATGTGCAGCGCCTGGTTGTCTATCCGGCCTTTCATCCCCTGGCCAGCCTGACTATTCCCGTCGCGCCGCGCTACCAGCCCGGGGGCATCGTGTTGACAAGCAATGTCGGCGAATCGATGGAGTTCATCGGGAACCGGGAATACCGCATGGGCGACCGCCAGCGCGATGTCCATCCTCGCTCCTGGGCCCGGGTGGGGTATCCCGTCGTGCGCCAGTTTCAGGAGGAGTTTCTGGCCCGCGTGGCCATTCTGGTGGATACCTACGTGCCCCCCGAGGCCCTGCCGCGGCGGCGCCGGCGGTGGTGGGGGGATGTAGAGCTCTGGCCCAGTCGTGCGGCCGTGCGGGTCCGGCAGGACCTCCTGGAATGCAACCTTTCGCTGGCGGCGGCCATCGCCGACCATCTGGCCCGCCAGGAATACGTGGTGGACCTTTTCGCCGCCGGACCCGAGCTTTACTACCTTCAGGCCGGACGGTCCCTGGCTTACTTCGAGAACATTCTGGACATCCTGGCTTGTATCGAGCGCTGCCCCGATGATCCCCTGCAGGCCATCACCCCCAAGTTCAGCCAAGAACTGAGCCAGATTTCCAGTGTGATTCTGCTGCTATTGAACTGGGATGCCAGCCGGCAGGCCCTGATTCAGAAGGTCCGCCAGGCGGGCGCCAGCGCCAAGATCGTCGTGGTCTCGGACCATCTGACGGAGGCGGATCTGCCGGGGGCCGGGGCGGATGTGCGTTGCCTGACGCGGGCCCAGGTGCGGCAAGGGGTGGCCAGCCTGTGACCTTCAAGCGCCTGGACAACCTCTACCCGGCCCTGATGCTGATAACGGCCGTATGGTCCCTGGGCGGGGGCATCCACCGCTGGTGGTTTGCCTGCCTGATTAGTCTGGTGCTGCTCATGCATGTGGTGTGGGGGTTGCGGCTGCCCGGGCCGGCCCGGTCCTTCTGGGCCATCCTGCTAACTGTGCCGTTCGCCCTGTGGATGCGCTACGGTCCACGGGAATCACTCACGGGCTTTGTGCCCATCGACTGGCTGTTTGTGATTGGCATGTACGGCACCGCCCTGGGCTCTTATCTGCTGCTGGCCGGCCGCAGCACCACGGACCGCCACCAGGCCCTGGCCACCGCCATCTTTGCCTATGCCCTCTCGGGCACGGTGGCGGTGGGGCGCAACGCGATGTTCATGCCCCTGCTGGTGCCCTTTGTCGTATTCCTGTTGCTGGCGTTGCGCTGGGAACTGGGCCTGACGCGCTGGCCGCTGAAGGGTTCGGCCCTGCTGCGTTATGGGATCGCCGCCGCGGCCACGGTGGCCCTGGCGTGGGTAATCCAGACATTCGTGCTGGCCAACCTATCCTCCTTTGACTCCTGGCTGGGACACCACCTGTTTTCAGCGGATGGGGGGGCTGGAGGGCTGGGCTTCAGCCGGCAGGTACACCTGGGAACCCTTGATGCCTTCCGCCATGAAGGCCGGATGAGGGAGGTGATGATCCGGCAATGGTCCGACCGCCCCATCGAGTATCTGCGCGGGGCCGCCTTCGACCGGTACGACCGCGGCACTTGGACGGCGATGAACGATACGCAGGAGGTGCGCGCCGCCAATGAAGCCGACCGGGGGCGCAATGTCTTCGTACTGGCTTCCGGCGGGGTTCAGCCGCCCGAAGCCATCGTATATCCCGCGGCCGGCCTGGCGGATACGTTCTTCCTGCCCCTGGGTACCGCGCGGATCAGTGCTTTTGGGGATCGCATCGTCATGAACCCCCAGGCTCTGAGCGCAAGTTCGCCCCAGCGCCGCTCGGCCGGGGGCTACATCCTCGGCCGACCCACCGCCACCCTGCCGCCGCCCGGTCCGGACGACCTGCAAGTGCCACCGGTTTTGCACGCGGAACTGCGGCGCATCGCCCTGTCGGCCATGAGGGAATCGGCCTCGCCGCGGCAGGATCTGGCCGAACTGGAAACGTGGTTCCGCCAGCACTACCAGTATCGCCTGGGGGTGCACTCCGCGGGCCGCGACCCTGTCCTGGGATTCCTCGAAACGACGCACGCCGGCCACTGCGAATACTTTGCTTCCGCCGCCGTGCTGCTCCTGCGCTCGATGGGCATTCCCGCCCGTTACGTCACGGGCTTCGTCTGCCGGGAACGCGAGATGGGGGGGTTGTGGATCGCCCGCCGCGAGGATGCCCACGCCTGGGTCGAAGTCTTCGTGTCCGCTGGCGGACGCGAGACTCCACCCGATCCGCCTGCGCAAGGGGCAAGGGGTAAGGGGCACCCCCGGGAAGGGGCAAGCGGACCTGCATCTGTCCCCCTGGCGCGCCTTCCGGCGACAGGGCAGGACGGGAGTTTTTCTTCCGCCAGCCCCTTGTCGCTTGCCCCTGGCCTCTCCCTTCCCACCGTCGGCACCTGGGTCACTTTCGATCCCACCCCGCCGGCCGGTCAGCCACCGGCCAGGCAGGCTTCGACCTGGGATCGCTTCGGGGCCCTCATCGCCGGCTGGTTCGATCGCCTGCGCGGTATTCTGGTGTATGGTGGGCTCTTTACGCTGCTGATGATCCTGTGGGAGTCGTTTGCCCAGGCCGTGCTCAGCGTGCCGGTCTATATCTGGCTGCTGGCGGTGCTGGTGGGCATGGGCTGGCTGTTCCGCGGCCGTCTGCGCCGGCTGGTGGGGCATCGTCGAACCACGCCGGCGACGCCCCAAACCCGCAGGCTTCAGGGACTGCTGCGCCAGGCCGAACGTCTGGCCGCCCGTCACGGCGTGGTACGTGCTCCCGGAGAAACCGTCGGCACCTTCCTGGACCATGTCGATGTTGCCCCCATCCCCGATGCCATCCGTGCCCGTCTGCACGATCTTCTGAACCAGTATCGCGCGGGGCGCTTTCGCCCATAGGGCCTGCGCAGTCCTCTGCCGGGACTTCCAGAGAAGACGCGGGGTACCGGTTGGTTATCGTCACGCTGAAAGCGGAAATCCGCGATCTTCAAGGCGCTCGTCGCTTACAATCTCCTTATGCCCCGACCTCTTGTCATCGGCCTGGATATCGGCACCACCGGATGTAAGGCCGTGGCCCTGGATTCTGCCGGTCGGGTGATCGATGCGACCCATGGAACCTATCCGCTGCAGACTCCCCAGCCGGGTTGGGCCCAGCAGGATGTCCACCAGATTGATCGCGCGGTGTCCAAAGCTCTGCGCACGCTGATGAATCGGCTGGGCCAGGCCAACCTCCAAGCCTTGGCTTTCAGTGGGGCGATGCACAGCCTGATGGCCGCGGAACCGTCCGGCCGGCCGCTGTCAGCCGCCATGACCTGGGCGGACAACCGGGCTGCCGGGATTGCTGCCGAACTGCACCGGCAGGTGGACGCCACCGACCTTTACCGGCATACCGGTTGCCCTTTGACGACCAACTATCACGTGGCCCGCTTACGCTGGTGGCTGGCCCGCCACCGCGGGTTTGTTCCCCACCGGACTCTCTTCGTGGGCATCAAGGACTGGCTGTTGCACCGGCTGACGGGCATTTGGGCGATGGACTTCTCCCTGGCCTCGGCGACCGGGCTTTTTGATCTGCATCGCTTGGAATGGTATGTCCCAGCCCTGGCCGCCGCCCATGTGAAGGCCGATCACCTGCCGCCCTTGGTCGCCCCCGAGTCCGTCGCCGGGGCAGTGACTCCTTCCGCCGCCCGCCGCACCGGGCTGCCGGCCGGCCTGCCGGTGATCGCCGGGGCCAGCGATGGAGCCCTGGCGAATCTGGGCTCAGGCGCGGTGCGTGCGGGTCAGACCATCGTGACCATTGGCACCAGTGGCGCCGTGCGCCGCATCGTGGAAGAGCCTCGGCTCGATGGCCCCGCGCGGGGGGCTGTCAAGGGGGATAATTGCCCACGAACCTGGTGCTACGTGCTGACCAATGCCCGGTATTTCTGCGGCGGGGCGATCAACAACGGGGGTCTGGCCGTACAGTGGGTGTGCGAACACTTTTTCGAGGGCAGCTACGAGGCCCTGATGCAGGCCGCCGAGACGATCGAGCCCGGTGCCGGCGGTCTGCTCGCCCTGCCCTATTTCACCGGCGAACGCAGCCCCTATTGGTCGGCCGATGCCCGCGCCGCGCTGCTGGGGATGAACCTTTCCCACAGCAAAGCCCACCTGGCCCGGGCCATTCTGGAAGGGGTGGCGTTCTGCATCGCCGATGTCTGGGACGCCGTTCAGCAGGTGGATCCCTGCCCGGCCACCTCTGCCCGTCTGACCGGTGGCATCACCCGTTCCCCTCTCTGGGCCCAGATCCTTGCCGACGTCCTGGGCATCGCCCTGCACCCCATCGAAGCCGCAGATGCCTCGGCCATTGGTGCCGCCATGCTGGGCCATGCGGCCATTGGCTCCGCTGCGTCGATGGAAGCCATCGCGCTCCATCTGCCGTCCCCCGGCCCGCCCATCCGGCCGCGCCCAAACCGTCATGGCCAGTATCAGTCAATCCGCAGGCAATATGTGGCGGCCGCCCGCAAGGTGCTCTTCGATCCGGAGGGACGCTTCGAGGCCCCTGCGCCGGCTCGAGTGCCTGGGACGCGACCGGATAACCGCTGAACAGATGGGATGATATCATGACGCCAGTTACCGCTTCAGCACCCGCTAATCACGCCACCATTCTCGATACGGCCCTGGCCAACTTTGGCCAGGCCGCCCAGCGCCTGGTGGGGGAGATCCCCCCCGAGATCCTGGCCGAAATCCGTCAACCCCAGGAACGAATCGAGTTACGGCTCAGCCCGCGGCTGGAGGATGGCAAGGTCCACACCTTCCGGGCCTTCCTCGTTCGGCACAACTTCGCCTTGGGCCCCAGCAAAGGCGGGATTCGCATGGCCGAAAGCGTGACCTTGGACCAGATCACCGGTCTGGCCATGGAGATGACTTGGAAGTGCGCCCTGATCGGAGTGCCTTTTGGCGGCGGCAAGAGTGGCATCCAAGCCGACCCGCGCCGGCTGAGCGCCAATGATAAGGAAACGCTCATCCGCTCCTTTGCCCGCAACGCCCATCGTCACATTGGCCCGCTGCTTTACGTACCCGCTCCCGATATGGGCACCAACGAAGCCGACATGGGTCACTTTAAGGACGCCATTGCCTACTCCGAGGGGGTGGCCACCACCCGCGGCTGTTACGTCACGGGCAAGCCGGTCATTTTGGGGGGGATTCCCGGTCGGCGCACGGCTACCGGCTGCGGTGTGGCCGCGATCACCCGCCGGGCCCTGGCCCGCATCAACGTGGACGCCGCCGGGGCTACGGCCATTGTGCAGGGCTTCGGCAACGTCGGCTCGGTCAGTGTGGAATGTCTGGACCACCTGGGCATCAAGGTGATCGGCGTCAGCGATGTGGACGGGGCAGTGTTTAACCCGGCAGGATTGGATATTCCAGCTCTGTTTCGGCACGCCGCCCGGGCCGGAACGGTCGGCGGCTTTGACGGGGGACGCCCAATCGACGGCCGGGAGTTGCTGGAACAGCCCTGCGATGTGCTGATACCGGCTGCCGCCGCCGGCCAGGTCACCGCCGAGAATGCTTCCCGCATCCGCGCCCGCCTGGTGGTCGAGGCTGCCAACGGACCGACCACGCCCCAGGCCGACGCGATTCTCCGTGAGCGCGGCATTAC